>NZ_JBQEON010000041.1:0-63354 GCF_052045245.1 Burkholderia sp. 22313 | reverse complement strand
TCGACCGCGAGTGCGACACCCATCCCGCCACCGATGCACAGCGACGCCAGCCCGCGCTTCGCGTCGCGCTTGACCATCTCGTGCAGCAGCGTCACCAGGATCCGGCAGCCCGACGCGCCGATCGGATGGCCGATCGCGATCGCCCCGCCGTTCACGTTCACCTTCGACGTGTCCCAGCCCATCTGCTTGTGCACCGCCAGCGCCTGCGCCGCGAACGCCTCGTTGATTTCCATCAGGTCCAGGTCGCCCGGCGTCCAGCCCGCGCGCTCCAGCGCACGGCGCGACGCCGGCACCGGGCCCATGCCCATCACGCTCGGATCGACGCCCGCGTTCGCGTAGGCCTTGATCCGCGCAAGCGGCGTCAGGCCGAGTGCCGCCGCCTTCTGCGCCGACATCACCAGCACCGCCGCCGCGCCGTCGTTCAGGCCCGACGCGTTCGCCGCCGTCACCGAACCGTCCTTCGCGAACGCCGGCTTCAGGCCCGCGAGCGACTCCGCCGTCACGCCGTGACGCACGAACTCGTCGGTCGCGAACTGCAGCGGCTCGCCCTTGCGTTGCGGAATCGCCACCGGCACGATCTCGTCGTCGAAGCGGCCGGCCTTCTGCGCGGCTTCCGCCTTGTTCTGCGACAGCGCCGCGAATGCGTCCTGCTCTTCGCGCGTGATCCCGTATTCCTTCGCGACGTTCTCCGCCGTGATCCCCATGTGGTACTGGTTGTACACGTCCCACAGGCCGTCGACGATCATCGTGTCGACCAGCTTCGCATCGCCCATCCGGAAGCCGTCGCGCGAGCCCGGCAGCACGTGCGGCGACGCGCTCATGTTTTCCTGGCCGCCCGCGACCACGATCTCCGCGTCGCCCGCCATGATCGCGTTCGCCGCCAGCATCACGGCCTTCAGGCCCGAGCCGCACACCTTGTTGATCGTCATCCCCGGCACGGCCGCCGGCAGCCCGGCCTTGATCAGCGACTGGCGCGCCGGGTTCTGGCCCGAACCCGCCGTCAGCACCTGGCCCATGATCACTTCGCTCACCTGCTCCGGCTTCACGCCCGAGCGCTCCAGCACCGCCCGAATCACCGTCGCGCCCAGTTCGGGTGCCGCGATCTTCGCGAGCGAGCCGCCGAATTTGCCGACCGCGGTCCGCGCGGCCGATACGATCACTACGTCCGTCATGTTCAGTTCCTGCTTTGAAATCAGTGGGTCGATCCGTGTTGTTGCGTGCCGGTGCCGGCACGGCGGCCGATGACGCGTGAGCGCCACGCGGCTCGCGCCGCGGCCGCACGCTCGCGCGCTCATGCGCGCGGCACGTCCGCAGATCCGGCCATGCCCAGGCACGCTGCGGCAAGCCGGTCATTCGCCGACCGCCACGTGGCACGTGCGGCGGCCGGCGCCCGCCGGCGCCATTCAATCGTGTCGCGCCTGCGCGCGACACGCGGTCATGCGGCCGATTCGCGCGGAGCCGCTTCCTTGCGCGCGGCGGCGGCCGTCTGCTTGGCACCGCGCGTCGCCGTCTCGCTGACCGCGTCGAAACCGCTTTGCGCGGCCTCGATCGCCTGCCCCGTCGCAGCGCGCATGGAATCGGCGGCGGCAGTCGCCGCGGACAGCGCCGAATTCAGCGCTGCAACCACGGGGCCCGAGCCCGCCGGCGCATGCTTCGTCAGTTCGCCGACCACGTCCTTCACGCGCTTGTCGGTCTGCTCGTACTGAGCCTGCGCGACCTTCGCCCATTCGGCCTGCGTCGACACGGCGATGTCGAACAGATGGCGGCCGTACGCGATGGCCTTGCCGGCTGCTTCCTGCGGTGCGGCCGCCTGCTGCGCGAAACCGGCGGCCGGGTTGTTCACGTTGAACGCGTTCTTCAGCTTGTCCTCATACTCCTCGAGCGCCGTCTTGGCCGCCTGCACGTTGAGTTCGACGACAGCCTCGAAGCCTTGAATCGCCGGACGTGCAATCGCGAACCAGGCAGCGATTCCGGATTGATAATCGGCGGCGAATTTTTCGGGGGCAAATACGGACATCGGGCACGCTCCTGTTGGCAATGCGAGAGAAACGACGTAAAAGAAAAATGGAAGCCAGATCAGTGCCTGCTCCCTTATTCAACTCCTCACGGATACGATTGAACGCGGGGAGTAGAGGATGGCCATTCTAGATGCATTAATTGTCAATTAAGTGGCATTAATGCTAGGTGAAAACCCTTAGCGGGCGAAATGACCGACTCGCGCCCCATATTCCCCGCCTCGGGGCCGTGTCGCAATGCCTTGTCCAGTAACGCTTTTTACTTTTTTACAGCATGCCATGCAACACTCGCCCGCAACATTTACCTCGTCATTATTCCCGTTATTATAAAAAAGGTTGGCATTGAATACCCGCTCGACCACCCATGTAATCGTTTTTCCAGATTTCTTTTGAAATCGTTACCGGGTTTATTAATGAATACTCTATTAATCGTATGAATTTCCGAAATCGGTGGTGATAATTTCATCCGACCAGTTCGCGATGCAGCGCGCGGAACTCCTGCGCGAGCTTGTGCGCCGGCTCGAGATGGATCACCGGCTTCGACTGCTGGTGCGACTCGCGGATCTTCACCGACGCCGACAGCCGCGACGCCAGCACCGGCAGCCCCTCCTCGACGAGCTCGTCGACCAGCCGCTGCGGCAGGCTCGCGCGCGGCTGGAACTGGTTGATGACGATCCCTTCGACCTCGAGCGCCGCGTTATGGTCCTGCTGGATTTCCTTCACGTTCTCGAGCAACGTGTACAGCGCACGGCGCGAGAAGTCGTCGCAGTCGAACGGAATCAGGCAGCGCTCGACCGCGATCAGTGCCGAGCGCGTGTAGAAGTTCAGCGCGGGCGGCGTATCGATGTAGACGGCATCGTAGGTATCGAGCTCGTTCAGCGCGTCGCGCAGCTTGTAGATCTTGTAGCGCGACTCGAGCTTGCCGTGCAGCGTGTCGAGGTCCGGATGCGCGGGCATCACGTCGAGCCCGTCGAACGGCGTCGGGTGGATGAACGACGCGACGTCGACCGGCCGGAAGTTGAACGTCAGCGCCGTCTCGAAGAATTCGGCGACACCGGGCCGCGCATCGGCCGCGCGGTCGCCGAGCAGATAGCGCGTGGAGTTCGCCTGCGCATCGAGATCGATGACGAGCGTGCGCAGCCCTTCGCTCGCGCTGATCGCCGCCAGGTTACAGACGATCGTCGACTTGCCCACGCCGCCCTTCTGGTTGAATACGACCCGCCGCATTGTGTCTCCTTCGATCGAAACGTCGAAAGAACGAGCTTAGCCGGTCAATCATGGCGGCCGCGTGACATCCGTCAGATACGCGGCAGCGGACCCGACACGCAGCGGTTGCCGGGCACGCTCCAGCGCCACGGCAGTTCCCGGCCGACGCGAATGCCGATGCGCGGGCCGCCCGCGAGATTCGCGGGTGGCGGCGTGCCGTCGTCCACGAGCGCGAACCCTTCGTGCGCGGCGACCAGGTCGACGCCGTCCTGCGCACCGGCGATGCCGAGCGCCTGGGTCAGCCGTGCCGGCCCGCGGCACAGATCGCGATCGCGCGTCAGCGGCGGCCGGGCCGCCCGCATTCGCTCAAGCCCGGAGAGCGGCTCCAGCGCACGGATCAGCACCCCCGTTCCGGTGCCTTCCGGGCCGCACACGCAGTTGCAGCACCAGTGCATGCCGTACGTGAAATAGACGTACAGGTGGCCAGGCGGCCCGAACATCGTCGCATTGCGCGGCGTCTTGCCGCGGTATGTGTGCGCGGCCGGATCGATCGCGCCCGCATAGGCTTCGACTTCGACGATCCGGCCCGCGCGGCCGTCCGATGCCGCGAGGATCTTGTTCAGCAGTTGCGGCGCGACTTCGGTGGCGGCCCGATCGAAGAACGCGCGCGGCAACAGCGTGCCCGGCCACTGCGGCGCGGGTTCATCGCGCGGCATCCTGTGCCTCCTGCTGCCGGCGGCCCGATCCGGCGTGCGCCGCCTCGCGAAGCTCGCGGTACGCGTCGACCAGTTCGCCGATACCGAATGCGCGATTTCTGCCGCTCGGGTTCGGCAGGATCCAGACGGCCGTGCGCTGCATGTGCACCGGTTGCAGCCCCCACGCGATGTCGCGTTGGCCGGACAGCGCGGCGTAGGCGGCCTTGCCGAGGAACGCGACGAAGCGCGGCGCGTAACGCGCGATCTTCTGGTCGAAGGCGGCGGCCGCCGCGATGAATTCCGCGTGCGACAACTGATCGGCACGCGCGGTCGGTCGCGGCACGACCGCGGTCAACCCGCAGCCGCACGCGAGGATCGTGCGGTCATCCTGCGGCGCGATTTCGTCCGGTGTGAAGCCGGCGAGATGCAGCACGCGCCAGAAGCGGTTGTTCCTTCCCGCGAAGTGATGGCCGGTCGCGGCCGCGGTCAGGCCGGGGTTGATCCCGCAGAACAGCACGTCGAGCTGCGGGGCGATGATGTCGGGGAGCGCGTCAGCCACGGTCGGCCTCGGGTACGCGGGGCGCACACGAAAAAAGACCCGAAGGTCCGTGCCAAGCGACTGGCTTGACTCGGACGTTCGGGTCCATTCCGGTGCGGGATGCCGGCGTTTCTGTTTTAGAACGGAATATCGTCGTCCATCTCGTCGAAGCCGCCGCCTGCCGGCGCGCTCGGACGGCTCTGCCCGCCGCCTGCACCGCCGCGCGGTGCGCCGCCGGCACGACCTCCGCCGCCGCCGCGCTCCATCTGCTCGCCGCCACGGCCGCCGCCGCCACCACCATAGCCTCCGCCGTAACCGCCTTCGTCACCACCGCCACCGCCGCCGCCCGCACCGCCGCGGCCGCCGAGCATCTGCATCTGGTCGGCGACGATTTCGGTCGAGTAGCGATCCTGGCCGTCCTGGCCCTGCCACTTGCGCGTGCGGATGCGGCCTTCGATATAGACCGACGAACCCTTCTTCAGGTATTCGCTGACGATTTCCGCGAGACGGCCGAAGAACGCGACGCGGTGCCATTCGGTCATTTCCTTGAAATCGCCGCTTGCCTTGTCCTTGTAGCGATCGGTCGTCGCGAGACGGATGTTCGCAACCGCGTCGCCGCTCGGCAGGTAACGGACTTCAGGATCGGCGCCGAGATTGCCGACGAGGATGACCTTGTTGACGGATGCCATGTGTTTCTCCAGTAAATTCGATGCCGGGCCGCCCGCGAATGTCGTCGGAGCGGCCCGCCGGGCAAGCCGGCAAGCGTCGCCCTGCGTGCCCGAAAAGTAGGTTCAGGCCTTGCGCGGCGGCGCTTTCATGCTGGCCGCGATTATAAGCCACGCCGCCACGAGCCCCGAACACGCATAGAAGACGGTGTTCGCGCCGCCGTGTTTCAGCAGCCAGCCGCCCGCGATGCCGCCGAGCGCGAGCCCGATCGATTGCGTGGTGTTGTAGACGCCCGTGGCCGCGCCCTTGCGCGAACCGGGCGCGAGCTTCGACACGAGCGACGGCTGCGATGCTTCCAGGATGTTGAAGCCGAGGAAGTACACGAACAGGATCGCCGCCACCATGAGGATGGTATGCGGTGCGCTGCCGAGCAACAATTGACCGATCAGGATAGCCAGAATGCCGCCGAGCAGCACCGGCTTCATCTTGCCCCGTTTTTCCGCGACGATGATCGCCGGGACCATCATCACGAACGCGAGCCCCATCACCGGCAGGTAGACCTTCCAGTGCGAAGCGACCGGCAGCCCGCCGTCGACCAGCAGGCGCGGCACGACGAGAAACAGCGCCGTCTGCGTCGCGTGGAGCACGAGCACGCCGAAGTTCAGGCGCAGCAGCTCGACGTTGTGCAGCACCTCGGCGAACGGCGCAGGCACGTGCACGGGCTTCGCCGCATCGGGCACGATCCACACCACGACACCGATCGCGAGGATCGACAGCACGCCGACGATCGCGAACAGCCCGCTCATCCCGACCCAGTGGAACACGATCGGCGCGCCGACGATCGCGACCGCGAACGACACGCCGATCGAGCCGCCGACCATCGCCATCGCCTTCGTGCGGTTCTGCTCGGAGGTCAGGTCGGCGATGAACGCGAGCACCGCGGACGACACCGCGCCCATCCCCTGGATCACGCGGCCGACGATGATCCACGTGATGTCGTGCGCGAACGCGGCGACGAAGCTGCCGAGCGCGAAGATCACGAGGCCCGTGGCGATCACCGGCTTGCGGCCGAACTTGTCGGATGCCCAGCCGTAGAAGATGTAGAACAGCGACTGCGTGACGCCGTAGGCCCCGAGCGCGATGCCGACGAGCAGCACGTTGTCGCCGCCCGGAATGGTTTTCGCGTAGACCGAGAACACCGGCATGATCATGAACAGGCCGAGCATGCGCAGCGCGAAGATCGCCGCGAGCGACGTGGTCGCGCGCAGTTCGGGCGCACTCATGCGGGAAGACGTGGCGGACGGATTGGACATCGGGAATGAATTTCGAATGATCGGAATGTCCGCCCGGCGGCGGGCGGCGGAAGATCAGGGCCACCGGCCCGGCAGGCCTGGCAGGCGTGCTCCGGGGCCGCTTTCCGGGACGTCGTGCAGGCAGTCCGCGGGCCGCCCGAAGCCGTGCGGCGCGGCCGCTTTCCCCGCGTGGGCACCGCCTTGCTGCCAGTTGCCGCAAAGGCTGGGGGCCCCCAACGACGGCCTCGAAAAGCCGTTATAGTAGCAGGTTTGGTTCCCTCCATTTTGGCCAGGTTCATGGAACAGATCCGTATCCGTGGGGCACGCACCCACAACCTGAAAAACGTCAATCTCGACCTGCCGCGCCACAAGCTGGTCGTGATTACCGGGTTGTCCGGGTCGGGCAAGTCGTCGCTCGCGTTCGATACCCTTTATGCCGAAGGCCAGCGCCGCTACGTCGAAAGCCTGTCCGCGTATGCCCGCCAGTTCCTGCAGCTGATGGAGAAGCCCGACGTCGACCTGATCGAGGGCCTGTCGCCCGCGATCTCGATCGAACAGAAGGCGACGTCCCACAATCCCCGTTCGACCGTCGGCACGGTCACCGAAATCCACGACTACCTGCGACTTTTGTTCGCACGTGTCGGCACGCCCTACTGCCCCGACCACGACATCCCGCTCGAGGCGCAGAGCGTATCGCAGATGGTCGACGCGGCGCTCGCGCTGCCCGAGGAAACCAAGCTGATGATCCTCGCGCCGGTTGTCGCGAACCGCAAGGGCGAGCACGCCGAGCTGTTCGAGGACATGCAGGCGCAGGGCTTCGTGCGCTTTCGCGTGCGCTCGGGCGGCGGCACCGCGAACGAAGGCGTCGCGAAGATCCACGAGGTCGAGTCGCTGCCGAAGCTGAAGAAGAACGACAAGCACACGATCGACGTCGTCGTCGACCGCCTGAAGGTGCGCCCGGACATGAAGCAGCGGCTCGCGGAATCGTTCGAGACCGCGCTGCGCCTCGCCGACGGCCGCGCGATCGCGCTCGAGATGGATACCGACCGCGAGCACCTGTTCAGCTCGAAGTTCGCGTGCCCGATCTGCTCGTATTCGCTGCAGGAGCTCGAGCCGCGCCTGTTCTCGTTCAACAACCCGATGGGCGCGTGCCCGGAATGCGACGGCCTCGGCCAGATCACGTTCTTCGACCCGAAGCGGGTCGTCGCGCACCCGTCGCTGTCGCTCGCCGCCGGCGCCGTGAAGGGCTGGGACCGCCGCAACCAGTTCTACTTCCAGATGCTGCAGAGCCTCGCGGCGTTCTACGAATTCGACATCG
Organism: Burkholderia sp. 22313; assembly: GCF_052045245.1. Classification (NCBI taxonomy): domain Bacteria; kingdom Pseudomonadati; phylum Pseudomonadota; class Betaproteobacteria; order Burkholderiales; family Burkholderiaceae; genus Burkholderia; species Burkholderia sp. 22313. The sequence continues at coordinate 55,624 of NZ_JBQEON010000041.1, read as the reverse complement.
ACGCCGCATTCGAGGACCTGCCGGAAAAGATCCGCAAGGTGCTGCTGTTCGGTTCGGGCAAGCAGACCATCCCGTTCTCGTACATCAACGAACGCGGCCGCACGACGATCCGCGAGCACGTGTTCGAGGGGATCATCCCGAACCTCGAGCGCCGCTATCGCGAGACCGATTCGGTCGCGGTGCGCGAAGAGCTGTCGAAGTACCAGAACAACCAGCCGTGCCCGTCGTGCGACGGCACGCGGCTGCGCCGCGAGGCGCGCCACGTGCGGGTCGGCACCGGCGACTACGCGCGCGGCATCTATGAAATCAGCGGCTGGCCGCTGCGCGACGCGCTCGGCTATTTCGACGGCCTGTCGCTCGACGGCGCGAAGCGCGAGATCGCCGACAAGGTGATCAAGGAAATCGTCGCGCGCCTGACCTTCCTGAACAACGTCGGCCTCGATTACCTGTCGCTCGAGCGCAGCGCCGAGACGCTGTCCGGCGGCGAGGCGCAGCGGATCCGGCTCGCGTCGCAGATCGGCTCGGGCCTGACCGGCGTGATGTACGTGCTCGACGAGCCGTCGATCGGCCTGCACCAGCGCGACAACGACCGCCTGATCTCGACGCTCAAGCACCTGCGCGACCTCGGCAACTCGGTGATCGTCGTCGAGCACGACGAGGACATGATCCGCACGGCCGACTACGTCGTCGACATGGGCCCCGGCGCGGGCGAGCACGGCGGCGTGGTGGTTGCCGAAGGCACGCCGAAGCAGGTGCAGTCGAACCCGCAATCGCTGACGGGCCAGTACCTCGTCGGCAAGCGCGTGATCGAGTATCCGGACGAGCGGCTCGCGCCCGATGCCGAGCGGATGCTGCGCATCGTCGACGCGCACGGCAACAACCTGAAGCACGTCGATCTCGAGCTGCCGGTCGGCCTCCTGACCTGCATCACCGGCGTGTCGGGCTCCGGCAAGTCGACGCTGATCAACGACACGCTGTATCACGCGGTCGCGCGCCACCTGTACGGCTCGTCGGCCGAGCCGGCGCCGCACGAGGCGATCGAAGGCCTCGAGCACTTCGACAAGGTGATCAACGTCGACCAGTCGCCGATCGGCCGCACGCCGCGCTCGAACCCGGCCACCTACACGGGGCTGTTCACGCCGATCCGCGAGCTGTTCTCGGGCGTGCCGACCGCGAAGGAGCGCGGCTACGATCCGGGCCGTTTCTCGTTCAACGTGAAGGGCGGCCGCTGCGAGTCATGCCAGGGCGACGGCGTGCTGAAGGTCGAGATGCACTTCCTGCCGGACGTCTACGTGCCGTGCGACGTGTGTCACGGCAAGCGCTACAACCGCGAAACGCTCGAAGTGCAGTACAAGGGCAAGAACATCAGCGAAGTGCTCGACATGACGGTCGAACACGCGTACGAGTTCTTCAGCGCGGTGCCGGTCATCGCGCGCAAGCTGAAGACGCTGCTCGACGTCGGCCTCGGCTACATCCGCCTCGGCCAGTCGGCCACCACGCTGTCGGGTGGCGAGGCGCAGCGCGTGAAGCTGTCGCTGGAACTGTCGAAGCGCGACACCGGCCGCACGCTGTACATCCTCGACGAGCCGACCACCGGCCTGCACTTCCACGATATCGCGCTGCTGCTCGAGGTGATCCACCGGCTGCGCGACCAGGGCAACACGGTCGTGATCATCGAGCACAACCTCGACGTGATCAAGACGGCCGACTGGGTGATCGACCTCGGCCCCGAGGGCGGTGCCGGCGGCGGCCAGATCATCGCGCAGGGCACGCCCGAGCAGGTCGCGAAGACCAAGGCGAGCTTCACCGGCAAGTATCTTGCCCCGCTGCTCAAGCGTCCGGCCCGCAAGGCGGCGGCCGGCTGACACTTTCCGTTCCCGCGCGCGGCCGCCCGGCCGCGCGCGCCGCGTGCCGGGGCTGTGCCCGCCCTGTCGTTTTCCCTTCTGCGGTTTTCCCCTCTGCGTATACACCACGAGCCAAACAGCCCCGTGGCGGACCATAATGGCAGCTATACTTTACGGTCGTAAGGTTCGCCATCCGCACCAATCCGGTGCGGCGCCGGGCAGCCGCCGTCCTGTCGCCCACCGCGCGGCATGACACACGAACGACAGGAATTCACGATGGAGAAGCAACAAGAGTCGCGCGACGCGCAGAACCGCGAGCCGCACTTGCGCAGCGTGCGGCTGACGAGCGACTTCAGCCTGCCGAAGCTGTCGGCGATCGAGATCGGCAGCTATCTGTTCGCCCTCGTCGCGATGGTGCTCGTCATCGAGCTCAAGCTGCTCGGCGGGCTGCTGGCCGGCCTGCTGGTCTACCAGCTGATCCACACGATCGCGCCGGCGATCGAACGCCACACGACGAGCATGCGCGCGCGCTGGGTCGCCGTCGTGCTGCTGTCGATCGCGATCGTCGGCGGGCTCACGGGCCTGACGATCGGCATCATCGAGCACTTCGAGCACACGGTGCCGAACCTGCAGAGCCTGCTCGACCAGCTGATGCAGATCGTCGAGCAAACGCGCGCGCGCACGCCGGCCTGGATCGCGAACCTGCTGCCGGTCGACGTCGAACAGATGAAAACCAAGGCGGCGGTGCTGATGCACTCGCACATGGACCAGCTCCAGCAAGGCGGCAAGAGCGTCGCGCGCGGCTTCGGCCACGTGCTGTTCGGGATGATCATCGGCGCGATGATCGCGATCGGCGTCGAGCACGGCAAGGTGCGCCGGCCGCTGTCGACCGCGCTCGTCACGCGCGTGTCGCGCTTCGCCGAATCGTTCCGCCGGATCGTGTTCGCGCAGATCAAGATCTCGGCGATCAACGCGGCCTTCACCGCCCTCTACCTGCTCGTCGCGCTGCCGATCTTCCACCAGCGGCTGCCGCTGTCCAAGACGCTCGTGCTCGTCACGTTCATCGTCGGGCTGCTGCCGGTGATCGGCAACCTGATCTCGAACACGCTGATCGTCGCGGTGTCGCTGTCCGTCAGCATGGGCACCGCGATCGCGTCGCTTGCGTTCCTTGTGATCATCCACAAGCTCGAGTACTTCCTGAACGCGAAGATCATCGGCGGCCAGATCGAATCGCGCGCATGGGAGCTGCTGCTCGCGATGCTGATCATGGAAGCCGCGTTCGGGCTGCCAGGCGTGATCGCCGCACCGATCTTCTATGCGTACCTGAAGCGCGAGCTGTACATGCTGCGGCTGATCTGACGGCCGCGCGCGCGGCTCCTGCTCACCTCGCGATAAAAAACGCCGCGCTCCGTAAAGAGCGCGGCGTTCTTGTTTGCGGCCCATGTCCGGGCCACCGTCAGCCGGCACCGGCCGGCCGACGCGAACCGCCGATCAGCGGAACACGACGGTCTTCGTCCCGTTCAGCACGATCCGGTGCTCGACATGCCACTTCACCGCGCGCGCGAGCGTCACGCACTCGACGTCGCGGCCGATCGCGGTGAGCTGGTCGGGCGTCATGCTGTGGTCGACGCGCTCGACTTCCTGCTCGATGATCGGGCCTTCGTCGAGATCGGTCGTCACGTAGTGCGCGGTCGCGCCGATCAGCTTCACGCCGCGGTCGAACGCCTGGTAGTACGGCTTCGCGCCCTTGAAGCTCGGCAGGAACGAATGGTGGATGTTGATCGCACGGCCGGCGAGCTGCTGGCACATGTTCGGCGACAGGATCTGCATGTAGCGCGCGAGCACGACGAGATCGGCCTGGTGTTCGTCGATCACGTCCAGCACGCGCGCTTCCTGCGCGGCCTTCGCCGCATCGGACGACCCGCCGACGAGCGGGAAGTGATGGAACGGAACGTTGTAGCTCGCGGCGAGCTGGTAGAACTCCTTGTGGTTCGACACGATCGCCGGGATCTCGATCGGCAGCTGGCCGGTGCGATAGCGGAACAGCAGGTCGTTCAGGCAATGGCCGATCTTCGACACCATGATCACGACGCGCGGCTTCACGGCCGCATCGTGCAGTTCCCAGCGCATCGCGAACTGCTCGGCGAGCGGCGCGAATTCGTGGCGAAGCGTGTCGAGCGCCGACGCGGCATCCGCGCCGTCGGCATCCTGCTCGAAGTGCACGCGCATGAAGAACTCGCCGGTGCGGCTGTCGCCGAACTGCGCCGAATCGAGGATGTTGTTGCTGCGCTCGAACAGGAAGCCCGAGACCGCATGGACGATGCCGTGCCGGTCGGGGCACGACAGTTTCAAGATAAAGCTGTGATCGGTCGACATGACCGCTACTCCCTTCGTTTCCGTATTCGTCAAATTGCCGGTTCGCGCGCGGGCCTGCACCCGGGCGAGCGTCACGCGCCCGGCGCGAACAGCGCGTCGATGCCTTCGGCATCGGCCGCCGCGAGCCAGCGATGGCGCAGCAGCGTGTCGAGCATCGCGAGGCTCGCATCCATCGTCGCGCGGCCTTCGCGCAGCCAGCCGAGCACCTCGGGCACGCCGGCCAGCAGGTGCTCGGCCACTTCGCCGTCCTGGTTGTGCGGCGCGAAATCGCGCGGCAGCGGCAGGTCGTACACGAAGATCAGTTCGGACTGCGTGCCTTCCGGCAGCGAGCACAACACCTGCACCGCACGGCCCGCGATCGCGCGCGCCGCCAGTTCGGCCGGGATGCCGGCCTCTTCCCAGCATTCCTTCGTGAGCGTCTCGTGAACGCCCAGGCCCCAGCCGATGCCGCCCGCGACGACGTTGTCGAGCATGCCGGGGTCGGTGGCCTTGGTCGCGCTGCGGCGGCCGAGCCACATCTGCGGCGCGGCGGGCGAACCCGGCGCAGCCGCATATTCTACGATGCCGTTCAGGTGCACCGCATAAGTCTGCGTGCCGAAGAAGCGCGACGCGGCGCGCTCGATGTACGCGAGCGGCGGATCGTCGAAGCGGTTGCGGATCGCATAGATCTCGTCGCGCCAGCCGGGAATCGCGCCTTCTGCGGCCAGCGCGCCGATCGCGCTCGCGAGCGCCATGCTGCGCGCGTCGACCGTGTCATAGCGCGCCGACAGCACCACGCGTTCATCCGTCAGCTCGAACACGTCGGGCCAGCGGGCGAGCTTCGCGACGTCCTGGCGACGCACCCAGCCTACGGCCAGGCCGGCGATCTCGAAACGCAGGTGCGCGGCCGGATCGAAGCGGCGCGCGGCCGCAATGCAGGGAAACGTCATCGCGCTCAGTCCTTCAGCGCAACGCGAATGCCGATCGCGATGAAGGTCGCGCCGGCAATCCGGTCGAGCCACACGCCGGCCTTCGGGCGGCGCTTCAGCCATGCGCCGATCGCGCCCGCGCCGACGCCGAACAGCGAAAAGATCGCGGCCGTCTGCAGCATGAACAGCGCGCCGAGCTCGAACATCTGCAGCGTCACGCCCTGCACGCCGTGCGGATCGACGAACTGCGGCAGGAACACGACGAAGAACAGCGTGACCTTCGGGTTCATCAGGTTGCCGATCACGCTCTGCCGGAAGATCGCGCTCAGCGGCTGCGGCGGGCGCTCGTGCGCATTCGCGAGGCCCTGGCTGCGCAGCGCCTTGATGCCGATCCACACGAGGTAGGCGGCGCCCGCGAGCTTCAGCGCCTGGAACGCGACCGGCGACGAGCGCAGCACGGCCGCGACGCCGAGCGCCGCGAGCGTCGTATGGAACAGGATCCCGGCCGTGAAGCCGAGCGCCGCGACGAAGCCGGCCGCGCGCCCCTGCGAGATGCCGCGCGCGAGCACCTGCAGGTTGTCGGGGCCAGGCGCGAACGTGATCGCCATCGATGTGGCGAGAAACAGCAGGAAGTCGGGCATCGTGATCTCGCGGCGTGGGCCGGCGTCCAGTGGTTCAGGGGTTCAGTGGCCGGCGAATTCGGTGACGGTATAGACGGGCAGCCCCGCGTTGCGCAGCAGCGTCGAGCCGCCGAGATCGGGCAGGTCGATGATCGCCGCGCCCTCGACGACGACCGCGCCGAGCCGCTGCAGCAGGTTGCGCCCCGCCATCATCGTGCCGCCGGTCGCGATCAGGTCGTCCATGATGATCACGCGGTCGCCGGGGCGGCACGCGTCTTCGTGGATCTCGACCGTCGCGCTGCCGTATTCGAGGTCATACGATTCCGAGCGCGTCTTGTACGGCAGCTTGCCGACCTTGCGGATCGGCACGAAGCCGACGCTCAGCTCATACGCGACGATCGGCGCGATGATGAAGCCACGCGCGTCGAGCCCCGCGACGTAGTCGAGCTTCGCATCGACATAGCGCTCGACGAACAGGTCGACGAGGATGCGCAGCGCCTTCGGGCTCTGCAGCAGCGTCGTAATGTCGCGGAACATCACGCCCGGCTGCGGCCAGTCGGGCACGGTGCGGATCTGGCTGTGGATGAAGGCGACCGGATCGAGCGGTGCGCCCGACGACGAATGCGGCATGAGACTCTCCAAAAAAAACGGTGCGCGAAGATCGGGCACCGTTTCGAACAAATACGGGTCAGGTTATCGAAGGACGACTCAGGCGACCGCGGCCGGCGGCTCGCGCCGCAGGCGCGACAGCCGCTCCTCCGCGAGCGCGAGCGCCTCGGGCAATCCGCGCAGCACGACGATGTCGCTCGCGCGCAGCTTGGTCTGCGGGTCGGGTTCGACGCCGCGAATCCCGTGCCGGCGAATCGCCGTGACTTCCAGCCCGAGCGCATACAGCCCGAGCTCCTCCAGCGAGCGCCCGACCGCGTCCGCGCGCGCGTCGACCGGCACCGATTGTAGCCGCACCTGCTCGTGATCGTCGTCGTCCGTGTCGTCCGCGCCGCGGAAATAGCCGCGCAGCAGGCTGTAGCGCTCGTCGCGCATTTCCTCGACGCGCCGCACGACCTTGCGCATCGGCACGCCGACCAGCACCAGCGTGTGCGACGCGAGCATCAGGCTGCCCTCGACGATTTCCGGAATCACCTCGGTCGCGCCGGCCGCGAGCAGCTTCTCGAGATCGGCGTCGTCGACCGTGCGCACGATCGCCGGCAGCGTCGGCTCCAGTTCGTGCACGTGGTGCAGCACGCGCAGCGCGGACGGCGTGTTCGCATACGTGATCGCGACGGCCGCCGCGCGATGAATACCGGCGGCCAGCAGCGACTCGCGGCGCGCCGCGTCGCCGAACACGACCGATTCGCCGGCCGTCGCGGCCGCGCTCACGCGATCGGGATCGAGGTCCAGCGCGACGTACGAAATACCTTCCTGCTCGAGCATCCGCGCCAGGTTCTGCCCCGCGCGACCGTAGCCGCAGATGATCACGTGGCCGCGCTGCTTGAGGCTTTGCGTCGCGATCCGCGTCATCTGCAGCGATTGCTGCATCCATTCCGTCGACGACAGCCGCATCACGATCCGGTCGGCATTCTGGATCAGGAACGGCGCGGCGAGCATCGACAGCAGCATCGACGCGAGGATCGCCTGCAGCAGCGTCGAATCGACGAGGTGCCGGTCGAGGATCAGGTTCACCAGCACGAAGCCGAATTCGCCGGCCTGCGCGAGCCCGATGCCGGTGCGCATCGCAACGCCCGGCGTCGCGCCGAACAGCCGTGCGAGCCCCGCGATCATGGTCCCCTTGAACAGGATCTGCCCGACGAAGAAGCCGAGCACGAGGAACGGGTGCTCCCAGATCACGCGCGGATCGAGCAGCATGCCCGTCGTCACGAAGAACAGGCCGAGCAGCACGTCGCGAAACGGCTTGATGTCTTCTTCCACCTGATGGCGGAACGGCGTCTCGGAGATCAGCATCCCGGCGATGAACGCGCCGAGCGCGAGCGACAGCCCGAACTTGTCCGTGATGAACGCGGCGCCGAGCGTGACGAGCAGCAGGTTCAGCACGAACAGTTCCTGCGAGCGGCGCCGCGCGACGACGTTGAGCCAGCGCGTCATGAAGCGCTGGCCGACGATCAGCAGCAGCGCGAGCGCGATCACGATCTTGACCGCCGCGAAGCCGAGCGTGATCGCGAGATCCTTCGACGATTCGGCGCCGAACGCGGCGATCACGATCAACAGCGGCACCACCGCGAGATCCTGGAACAGCAGCACGCCGAAGATGTTGCGGCCGTGCTCCGTTTCGATCTCGAGCCGCTCGGCGAGCATCTTCGACACGATCGCGGTCGACGACATCGCCAGCGCGCCGCCGAGCGCGACGCTGCCCTGCCACGTGATGTGCACCCAGTGCTCGAACAGGAAACCGAGCACGACCGCGAGCACGAGCGTCGCGACGACTTGCAACAACCCGAGCCCGAACACGAGCCGCTGCATCGCCCGCAGCTTCGCGAGCGAGAACTCGAGGCCGATCGAGAACATCAGGAATACCACGCCGAATTCCGCGAGGTGCTCGGCGCGTTCGAGGTCCGCGGCGATGCCGAATGCGTGCGGGCCGACCAGGATGCCGACGGTCAGGTAGCCGAGCATCGGCGGCAAGTTCAACGAGCGAAATACGACGACGCCCACCACCGAGGCCAGCAGCAGCAGCAGGGTCATTTCGAGCGGGGAAATCACGGGCGAAGCGTCCTCGTTCGTCGGGGCCACGGCAAGGCGGGCGCGGGTGGTGGCGGTGGACCGGCAACCTCGGACGAGTCCGAAGGCGCGGCGCGGCGAACAAACGCCTTTGCTATACTCCGCGCATGATAGCGAAAATCAATGATGATCGGGCGCTCGCGCTCGCCCGCGACGTGCTCGACATCGAGGCGGACGCCGTGCGCGCGCTGCGCGACCAGCTCGACGGCGACTTCGTCCAGGCCGTTGCGCTGCTGCTCGGCTGCCGCGGCCGCGTCGTGGTGTCCGGCATCGGCAAATCGGGGCATATCGCCCGCAAGATCGCGGCCACGCTGGCCAGCACCGGCACGCCGGCCTTCTTCGTCCACCCGGCCGAGGCCAGCCACGGCGACCTCGGCATGGTCACGCCGGACGACGTCTTCATCGGCATTTCCTACTCCGGCGAATCGGAAGAACTCGTCGCGATCCTGCCGCTCGTCAAGCGGATCGGCGCGAAGCTGATCGCGATCACGGGTCGTGCGGAATCGAGCCTCGGCACACTCGCCGACGTGAACCTGAACGCCGCGGTGTCGAAGGAAGCGTGCCCGCTGAACCTCGCGCCCACCGCGAGCACGACCGCCGCGCTCGCGCTCGGCGACGCGCTCGCCGTCGCGGTGCTCGACGCGCGCGGCTTCGGTTCCGAGGATTTCGCGCGCTCGCACCCGGGCGGCGCGCTCGGCCGGCGCCTGCTCACCTACGTGCGCGACGTGATGCGCTCGGGCGACGACGTCCCGTCCGTCGGGCTCGACGCGACGCTGTCGGACGCGCTGTTCCAGATCACCGCGAAGCGCCTCGGCATGACGGCCGTGGTCGATGCCGCCGGCCGCGTCGCCGGCATCTTCACCGACGGCGACCTGCGCCGCGTGCTCGCACGCGACGGCGATTTCCGCACGCTGCCGATCGTCGACGTGATGACGCGCGAGCCGCGCACGATCGGCCCCGAGCAACTCGCGGTCGAGGCCGTGGAACTGATGGAGCGCCATCGGATCAACCAGATGCTGGTCGTCGATGCCGATGGCGCGCTGATCGGCGCGCTGAACATGCACGACCTGTTTTCGAAGAAGGTGATCTGATGAGCGCAGCGCTGACTGCGGCCGAACGCGCGAGCCGTGTAAAGCTGATGATTTTCGACGTCGACGGTGTGCTGACCGACGGCGGCCTGCTGTTTACCGCGGCCGGCGACGCGATGAAGTCGTTCAATTCGCTCGACGGCCACGGCGTGAAGCTGCTCGGCGAGGCCGGCATCGCGACCGCGATCATCACCGGTCGCCGCTCGGACATCGTCGCGGCGCGTGCGAAGGAAATGAAGATCGCGCACCTGTTCCAGGGCGTCGAGAACAAGCTCGCCGTGTTCGCCGACCTGATCGCCTCGCTCGGCATCACGGCCGACGCGTGCGGCTACATGGGCGACGACTGGCCCGATCTGCCGGTGATGCTGCGCTGCGGTTTCGCGACCGCGCCGGCCAACGCGCACCCCGAAGTGATCGCCCGCGCGCACTGGGTGGCCGAGGCCCGCGGCGGCCACGGCGCGGTGCGCGAAGCGTGCGACGCGATCCTGCGCGCGCAGCGCCGCTACGACGCGCTGCTCGCCGCCGCCTGCGGAGCCTGACGGATGAACACGCATTTCCGCTGGACCCAGTTGCTGCCGCTCGTCGCGGTGGCCGCGCTCGCGGGCATCACGTGGTGGCTGCTGCAGGCGACGCTGCCGCCGCCCGGCGAAGGCACCGTGCAGCCGAAGCGCCATACGCCCGACTATTTCGCGGACAACTTCTCGGTTACCGAGCTCGACCAGACCGGCACGACCCAGTACCGGCTGACGGCCGCGAAGCTGATCCATTACGAAGACACCGAAACCAGCGACCTGACCGATCCGGCCATGCGCGCCTTCCAGCCCGGCAAGCCGGTCGTGACGACCACCGCGCTGCGCGGCACGGTCAACGGCGACGTGTCGATCGTCGACTTGTACGACAACGCGCGCATCCTGCGCGTGGCCGGCGGCGGCGATCCGCAGATGCAGGCCGATTCCCAGCATTTCCGGATCTTCGTCAATGACGATGTGATCCAGACCGAAAAGCCGGTTAAACTTCAGCGCGGCCTGTCGCTCGTCAACGCGACCGACGGCATGAAGTACAACAACGTCACCCGGGTCATCGAGCTTTACGGCAACGTGCGCGGCACGATCGCCGCCGCGGACACGTCCGGCGGCTCGAAAGGTCAATCCAGGTGATGCATCCCTCACGTGACTGCATGAACGAACCGTTCCCTCGACAGAATTCCGGCGGCGCTGCGCGCGCCGTCCGCGCCGCGCTCGCCGCGACGCTCGTGGCGCTCCCGCTCGTCGGGCTGGCGCCGCTCGCCCATGCCGAGAAGGCCGACCAGAACAAGCCGATCAACGTGGAGGCGGACAACCTGACCTATGACGACCTGAAGCAGGTGACGGTCGCGACCGGCAACGTCGTGATCACGAAGGGCACGATCGTCATCAAGGGCGACCGCGTCGAAGTGCGCCAGGATCCCGAAGGCTATCAGTACGCCACCTCGTTCGGCAGCGGCAAGAAGCACGCGACGTTCCGCCAGAAGCGCGAAGGTCTCGACGAGTACATCGACGGCGACGGCGAGCGCATCGACTACGACGGCAAGCAGGACCTGACGACGCTGACGACCGCCGCCACCGTGCGCCGCCTGCAGGGCACGTCGACGATCGCCGACACCGTGCACGGCAGCGTGATCACGTACGACGGCCAGCGCGACTTCTACACCGCGAAGGGCGGCAAGGACGTCGCGGCGCCGGGCAACCCGAACGGCCGCGTGCGCGCGATGCTGTCGCCGAAGAACGGCGGCCCCGGGCCGCTGAACGGCGCGCCGGCGAAGCTGTCGCCGTCGACCACGATCCAGGGAGCACCGGGCCAATGAGCGCGCTCCCGAATCGCCAGCCGGCCGGCACGACGAGCTCGCTCGTCGTCCGCAACCTGAAGAAGCGCTACGGCTCGCGCACGGTCGTCAAGGACGTGTCGCTCGACGTGAAGAGCGGCGAAGTCGTCGGCCTGCTCGGCCCGAACGGCGCCGGCAAGACGACGTCGTTCTACATGATCGTCGGCCTCGTGCCGACGGATGCGGGCGAGATCTCGCTGAACGGCAGCTCGATCAGCCTGCTGCCGATCCACAAGCGCGCGTCGCTCGGCCTGTCGTACCTGCCGCAGGAAGCGTCGGTGTTCCGCAAGCTGACCGTCGAGGAAAATATCCGCGCGGTGCTCGAACTGCAGCATGGCGAAGACGGCAAGCGGCTGTCGAAGGACGCGATCGCGTCGCGCACCGAGGCGCTGCTCGACGAGCTGCAGATCGGCCACCTGCGCGAGAACCCGGCGCTGTCGCTGTCGGGCGGCGAACGCCGTCGCGTCGAAATCGCGCGTGCGCTCGCGACCAGCCCGAACTTCATCCTGCTCGACGAACCGTTCGCCGGCGTCGACCCGATCGCGGTGCTCGAGATCCAGAAGATCGTCAAGTTCCTGAAGCAGCGCAACATCGGCGTGTTGATTACCGATCATAACGTCCGCGAAACGCTCGGCATCTGCGACCACGCGTACATCATCAGCGACGGTTCGGTGCTCGCCGCCGGCGCGCCGAGCGAAATCATCGAAAACGAAAGCGTGCGCCGCGTGTACCTCGGCGAACACTTCCGCATGTAACTTCCCCGTTTGGCTGGTTGCACCCCGCCCGGCATCGCCGAGCGGGGCCGCGCCCGCGTGCCCCGCCGCACGGCGCCCTGCCCGCGGCCGGTCGCCGCGCCGCGCGTAATCGCGGATGGCTCAAGGCGCCTGGGTCGTGGCACACTGCCGGTATGACTCCCTCTCTGCCATGAAAGCCAGCCTTCAACTCCGCCTGTCGCAACACCTGGCGCTGACGCCCCAGCTGCAGCAGTCGATCCGGCTCCTGCAGCTGTCGACGCTCGAACTGCAGCAGGAAGTCGCGATGGCCGTCGCGCAGAATCCGCTGCTCGAGAACGACGACGAATGGATCGCGAGCCCGCTGCGTGTCGCGGCGGACGGATCGCTGATCGCGCAAACGCCTCCCGGCCAGAATACCGAACCGGGCGTGTCGAACGGCAGCAGCCAGTCGAGCGATCGCGCCGAGCGCGACGAGCCGGCCGGCGCCGACGAATACGACGGCTACGGTTCGGGCGACGCCGGCGACGGCCCGCAGTGGAATCTCGACGAATTCGGCCGCTCGAGCGGCGCATCGGACGACGACGACCTCCCGCCGCTGCAGGTGCAGGAAGCCGCGACGTCGCTGCGCGACCACCTGTCCGCGCAATTGCGCGTCACGCAGGCCGGCCCGCGCGATCGCGCGCTCGTGATGTTCCTGATCGAATCGCTGGACGACGACGGTTACCTGACCGCCACGCTCGACGAAGTGCTCGCCGACCTGCCGGCCGAACTGGAAATCGACTGCGACGAACTGAACGCCGCGCTCGCGCTGCTGCACAGTTTCGACCCGGCCGGGGTCGGGGCCCGCTCCGCGTCCGAATGCCTGAAGCTGCAACTGGTGCGCCTCGATCCGTCCCCCACCCGCACGCTCGCACTCGAGATCGTGTCGCAGCACCTCGAGCTGCTCGCCGCGCGCGACTTCACGCGGCTGCGCAAGCACCTGAAGGCGAGCGACGACGCGCTGCGCGACGCGCACGCGCTGATCCGCTCGCTGGAGCCGTTCCCCGGCGCGGCCTACGGCAAGGCCGAGGCCGACTACGTCGTGCCCGACATCATCGTGAAGAAGGCCGGCCAGGGCTGGCTCGCGGAACTCAATCCGGAAGTGATGCCGCGGCTGCGGATCAACAACCTGTACGCGAACATCCTGCGCAACAGCCGCGGCGATCCATCGGCCGGATCGCTGAAGCAACAGCTGCAGGAAGCGCGCTGGCTGATCAAGAATATTCAGCAGCGATTCGACACGATCCTGCGTGTCGCGCAGGCTATTGTCGAGCGTCAGAAGAATTTCTTTGCGCACGGTGAAATTGCCATGCGCCCCTTGGTTTTGCGGGAAATAGCTGATACGCTGGGCCTACACGAGTCGACTGTCAGCCGTGTGACAACAGGCAAGTACATGCTGACCCCGTTCGGGACGCTTGAATTTAAGTACTTCTTCGGATCACACGTTTCGACCGACACCGGAGGCGCCGCATCGTCGACCGCCATCCGAGCCCTGATCAAGCAACTGATAGGAGCTGAAGACCCAAAATCGCCACTTTCGGACAGCCGCATTGCCGAGCTGCTGGCAGAACAGGGTTTCGTGGTTGCGCGCCGCACGGTCGCCAAGTATCGCGAAGCCCTCAAAATCCCGGCAGTGAATCTGCGCAAGTCTCTTTAAGCCTGCTGCCTGCCCGGCGGCAGGCGTGTTCCGGCCACCGCGCATACGGGGAACAGGCCGGGCGACCTGTCCGCGATTCCGCCGCCACGTGCGGCTGGGGCAAGTCGACCGGAGCGCCGCCTCGATGCGGCCGGGTGGTCACTCGCTTGGAGAAGCACTATGAACCTGAAGATCAGTGGACATCATCTCGAAGTCACGCCTGCAATTCGCGAATACGTGATCACCAAGCTGGACCGGGTGCTACGCCATAGCGATCAGGTGATCGATGGCACTGTGATCCTCTCGGTCGACAATCACAAGGAAAAGGACAAGCAGCAGCGCGCGGAAATCAACCTGCACCTGAAGGGCAAGGACATCTTCGTCGAAAGCGCGAACGGCAACCTGTATGCTGCGATCGATCTGCTGATCGACAAGCTGGATCGCCAGGTCGTCAAGCACATGGAGCGTCTGCAGACGCATGCGCACGACCCGATCAAGCTTCAGCCGTCGATCGACCAGATCGAACTGCCGCCGCAATAACGGTCACCGCAGCACACACGCCGCCCGGTTCGCCGGGCGTTTTTTTTGTGTCTCCGCAGCCGCGGTGCGACCGGTCCGTCCATGCTGCGCCACGCACGCGGCTGTGCTCTATAATGTTCCGGTTATCGCCGGGGGGCGTCGGGTGCGATCGCTGCGTTGCAGGGCGTCCACGCCGAACGCCTTGATATCGCCGAACATGGAAAATCAGTCTGCCGCCGCAAGGAGACCCCAGGCCGCCCAATCGCCTGCCAACATGAATCGCCTAGCCAAAATCCTGCCCATAGAGAACGTCGTCATCGACCTCTCCGTCACCAGCAAGAAACGCGTCTTCGAACAAGCCGGGCTGATCTTCGAGAATCAGAACGGCATCGCCCGCAGCACCGTCACGGACAACCTGTTCGCGCGCGAGCGCCTCGGCTCGACCGGGCTCGGCGAAGGGGTGGCGATTCCGCACGGGCGTATCAAGGGACTCAAGCACCCGCTCGCCGCCTTCGTGCGGCTCGCCGACGCGATCCCGTTCGAAGCGCCCGACGGCCAGCCGGTCGGTCTCCTGATTTTCCTGCTCGTCCCCGAGCAAGCCACCCAGCAGCACCTCGAGATCCTGTCGGAAATCGCGCAACTGCTGTCCGATCGCGACGCGCGTGAGCGTCTGCACAACGAAACGGATCTCGCCGAGTTGCATCGCCTGCTCACTCAGTGGCAACCTTGAGTTGATCCGGGCAGAATATTTTCCCGAACGAGGCGGCACATGCCGCCGTCCAGGGCCGCCCGGCGCCGGTCCGGCATGGCGACGCCCGTCGCCGCGCGCATGCACCGGCTCATTGGAGTGACGAGAGTCATGGATACGTCCAGCATCAACGCCCAGAGCATCTTCGACGACAACGCGGCCACGCTGAAGCTGAGCTGGCTGACGGGGCATGAAGGCTGGGAGCGCGGTTTTTCGGCCGACACCGTCGGCAACGCAACGTCGAGCGCCGACCTCGTCGGCCACCTGAACCTGATCCACCCGAACCGGATCCAGGTGCTCGGCGAAGCCGAAATCGACTACTACCAGCGGCAGACCGACGAAGACCGTTCGCGCCACATGGCCGAGCTGATCGCGCTCGAACCGCCGTTCCTCGTCGTCGCCGGCGGCGCTGCCGCACCGCCTGAACTCGTGCTGCGCTGCACGCGCTCGTCCACACCGCTGTTCACGACGCCGATGTCGGCCGCCGCGGTGATCGACAGCCTGCGGCTCTACATGTCGCGCATCCTCGCGCCGCGCGCGACACTGCACGGTGTATTCCTCGACATCCTCGGGATGGGCGTGCTGCTTACCGGCGACTCCGGGCTCGGCAAGAGCGAACTCGGCCTCGAACTCATCAGCCGCGGCCACGGCCTCGTCGCCGACGACGCGGTCGACTTCGTTCGACTTGGCCCCGATTTCGTCGAAGGCCGCTGCCCGCCGCTGCTGCAGAACCTGCTCGAAGTGCGCGGCCTTGGCCTGCTCGACATCAAGACGATCTTCGGCGAAACGGCCGTGCGCCGGAAAATGAAGCTGAAGCTGATCGTCCAGCTCGTACGCCGCCCGGACGGCGAATTCCAGCGGCTGCCGCTGGAAAGCCAGACGGTCGACGTGCTCGGTTTGCCGATCAGCAAGGTCACGATCCAGGTGGCGGCCGGCCGCAACCTCGCGGTGCTCGTCGAGGCGGCCGTGCGAAACACGATCCTGCAGTTGCGCGGCATCGACACGTTGCGCGATTTCATGGATCGGCAACGACTCGCGATGCAGGATCCCGACAGTCAATTCCCCGGCAAGCTCGTGTAAGGCCCCCGCGCCGGCCTCGCAGCGCCGACGCGTCGAGCCGGTGCTATGATGAAACGTCAGGATTCTCTGCTTCCCATGCGCATCGTCCTTATCACCGGCATCTCCGGCTCAGGCAAGTCCGTCGCACTGAACGCGCTGGAAGACGCAGGCTACTACTGCGTCGACAACCTGCCGCCGCACGTGCTCCCCGAACTCGCCCGCTACCTTGCCGACGGCGGCCAGCACCGGCTCGCGGTCGCGATCGATGCGCGGTCGAGCGCGTCGCTCGACGAGATGCCCGGCCTGATCCGCGCGCTGTCGCTCGAGCACGACGTCCGTGTGCTGTTCCTCAACGCGAGCACGCAGGCGCTGATCCAGCGCTTCTCCGAAACGCGCCGGCGCCACCCGCTGTCCGGCTCGCCGTCGCACGACGCGAACGTCGGGCTGCTGTCGTCGCTCGAGGAGGCGATCGAGCGCGAGCGCGACCTGGTCGCGCCGCTCGCCGAATTCGGTCACCAGATCGATACGAGCACGCTGCGCGCGAACGTGCTGCGCACCTGGGTCAAGCGCTTCATCGAGCAGAAGAACAACGACCTGATGGTGATGTTCGAGTCGTTCGGCTTCAAGCGCGGCGTGCCGCTCGATGCCGACCTGATGTTCGACGTGCGCGCGCTGCCGAATCCGTACTACGACCATGAGCTGCGCCCGCTCACCGGGCTGGACCAGCCGGTCATCGCCTTTCTCGACGCACTGCCGATCGTCCACCAGATGATCGACGACATCCATGCGTTCCTGATGAAATGGCTGCCGCACTTTCGCGAAGACAACCGCAGCTACCTGACCGTCGCCATCGGCTGCACGGGCGGTCAGCATCGCTCGGTGTTCATCGCGGAAACGCTCGCCGCGCGCCTCGCGCACGATGCGAACGTGATCGTGCGGCATCGTGACGCGCCCGTGGATGTCGACGCGTCGTCGCGGCTCGTCACCGAGGTCGACCGACCTTAGCGACACCCGCCCCTCTCGCCGGCGCGCCATGTCCACCCTATCGACCACACTGATCGACCTGCCGCTGTTTCCGCTGCACACGGTGCTGTTCCCCGGTGGCTGGCTGCCGCTCAAGGTATTCGAGGCGCGCTATCTCGACATGTCCCGCGCCTGCCTGCGCGACGACGTGCCGTTCGGCGTGTGCCTCTTGAAGAGCGGCCCCGAAGTCGCCCAGGACGGCGCCGTGTCGGTGCCCGAGACCATCGGCTGCATGGCGCGCATCACCGAATGCGACACCGGCGAATTCGGGATGTTGTACCTGCAGGCAATCGGCACCCAGCGTTTCGAACTGCTGTCGTATCGCGTCGAAGGCAACGGGCTGCTGGTCGGCATCGCGGAGCCGCTGCCCGACGACATCCCGCTCGAAGGCGAACAGGCGCTCGCGCAATTCGGCTCGTGCGCCGAGGTGCTCGAGCGCATCATCGAGGCGCTGAAGAAATCCGAACCCGGCAAGATGCCGTTCGGCGAACCGTTCCGCCTCGACGATCCGACCTGGGTGTCGAACCGCCTCGCGGAACTGCTGCCGCTCGACCTGCGCGCGCGGCAGAAGCTGATGGAGTTTCCCGACGTCGGCGCGCGGATCGACGCCGTGCACCACGTGCTCGACCGGCACGGATGGCTGTAGGCGCCGGCCGACTTGTCACGTCGCAGCGGTACCGCCGGGCCTCGCCCGATGGCTGCATGACCCGCGGCGACCCGGCACCTCCGTGCGCGCGGCCCGCGCCGCCCCCTTCCCCTTTCGTTACAGCAGCGGCCCGCTCAACGCATCGAGCAGCTTGCGCACGGGCGCCGGCACGCCGTACGCATCGAGCGCGCGCAGCGGTACCCACGCCGTCTCGGCATCCTGCGCCTGCGCGAGCGGCAGCCCGCCGTTCGTCATGTCGCTCAGCCGCGGCTCGATCTCGAGCCTGAAATGCGTGAACGTGTGGGTGAACGGCGCGAGCGGCACCGGGCCGCCGCCGCCGAACCCGCGTGCGAGCGCCGCCAGCGCGGCATCGCCGTCCGCCTGCGGCAGGCACCACAGCCCGCCCCAGATCCCGGCCGGCGGACGCCGCTCGAGCAGCACGGCGTCGCCGTCGCGCAGCACCAGCATCCAGGTCTTGCGCGTCGGCACCGCCTTCTTCGGCCGCGCGGCCGGCAGTTCGCGCTGCCGGCCGGTCGATTGCGCGACGCAGTCGCCCGCGAACGGACAACGCGCGCAATCGGGCTTGCCGCGCACGCACAGCGTCGCACCGAGATCCATCAGCCCCTGCGTATAGGCGCTCACGTCGGCCGGGTTCGCGGCGTCCGGCAGCAGCGATTCGGCGAGCGCCCACATGTCGTTCTCGACCCGCTTCTCGCCCGGAAAGCCTTCGACGCCGAACACCCGCGCGAGCACGCGCTTCACGTTGCCGTCGAGGATCGTCGCGCGCGCACCGTACGCGAACGACGCGATCGCCGCGGCCGTCGAGCGGCCGATGCCCGGCAGTTCGGCGAGCGCGTCGGGCGTCGACGGGAACACGCCGCCATGCTCGGCGACGACGACCTGCGCGCAGCGGTGCAGATTGCGCGCGCGCGAGTAGTAGCCGAGCCCGGCCCAGAGCGCCATCACGTCGTCGGCCGGCGCGGCCGCCAGCGCGGCGACGTCGGGGAAGCGTTCGAGAAAGCGCATGTAATACGGGATGACGGTCGACACCTGCGTCTGCTGCAGCATGATTTCCGACAGCCAGATCCAGTACGGATCGCGGGTGTTCTGCCACGGCAGGTCGTGGCGGCCGTGCACGCGCTGCCACGCGATCAGGCGGGTGGCGAACGTACCGTGCAGCGGTGTGACGGGGAACGGAGCGGGGGCGATGCGGGGCGGCTTCAAGTGTTCGAATCTTTGAAAAAAGGTTTCAACGCGCAGTTCAACGCTGGCAGGTCGGACAGAAATAGGTCGAGCGCTGCCCCTGCACGATCTGGCGAATCGGCGTGCCGCAGACTCGGCAAGGCAGGCCCGCACGGTCGTAGACGAAGCAGTCGAGCTGGAAATAGCCGCTTTCGCCGTTGCTGCCGACAAAGTCGCGCAACGTGCTGCCGCCGCGCTCGATCGCGTCGGCGAGCGTCGCGCGCACCGCGTCGGCCAGCCGCTCGTAGCGCGGCAGAGACACCTTGCCGGCGGCGGTCGTCGGCCGGATGCCCGCGCGAAACAGGCTTTCCGACGCATAGATGTTGCCGACGCCGACGACCATGTCGCCCGCGAGCAGCGCCTGCTTGACCGACACCGTGCGGCCGCGCGTGCGCGCATGCAGCAGCGCGCCGGTAAACGCCGGCGAGAACGGCTCGACGCCGAGGCTCGCAAGCAGCGGATGCGCATGCACGTCGCCCGCTTCGCGCGGATGCCACAACACGGCGCCGAAACGGCGCGGATCGCGGAACCGCAGCACGAATTCGTCGAAGATCCAGTCGATGTGGTCGTGTTTCGCGGCGACCGGCACGCCGGCCGCGGGCAACACGCGCAGCGTGCCCGTCATCCCGAGATGGACGATGAACCAGCCCGCGTCGACCTCGAACAGCAGATATTTGCCGCGGCGCTCGACGGCGAGCACCTCGCGCGCGCGCAATTGCTCGGCGAGGCCCGCCGGCACGGGCCAGCGCAGCATCGCGGTACGGATGTCGACACGCTCGACGCGGCGGCCCGCGACAAAGGGCTCGATGCCCCGGCGCGTGACTTCGACTTCTGGCAACTCTGGCATGTTTTGCGGGTCTGTGTCGGGATTCACGATCGTGCGTGTATTGTAGCGAGCGCGTTACAATCGGTTGAAACATCGAACGGATTTCCATGACCCTGCCCTCGAAGCTGCTTCTGAAGCGCCCCGCCGCCGCGTGCGGCGCGCGTGCCTTCCCGGTCCGCCGCGCGCTCGGCGCCGCGCTGTTCGCCGCATGGACCCTCACCGCCTTCCCGGCTCACGCGCAGGATCCGGCATCGGACAACGCGGAGCCGCAGGGCGCGTTCGAGCACGTGATGCCGGACGAGCAAAAGGATCTCCCGGGCGTCCCGCTGACGAGCCAGATCGTCTACCAGGTCCTGGCCGCCGAGGTCGCGCTCCAGCGCAACCAGCCGGCGCCGGCCTACCAGACCTACCTCGCGCTCGCCCGCGACACGCGCGACCCGCGCATGGCGCAACGTGCAACCGAGATCGCGCTCGGCGCGCAAAGCCCGGCCGACGCGCTGTCCGCGGCCAATCTGTGGCGCCAGTACGCCCCCGATTCGAACCGCGCCTCGCAGGTCGACGCCGCGCTGCTCGTGCTCGCCGGCAAGCCGGCCGACGCGCAGCCGTTGCTCGCGCGCGAGCTGGCCCGCGCGACCGGCGAAACGCGCGGCCCCGCGATCCTCGCGCTGCAGGCGCTGCTGGTGCGTGGTTCCGACCGCGTCGCCGGCCTCGCGGTGCTGAAGGACATGCTGAAGAACGACATGAATCGCCCCGAGGCGCAGCTCGCGATCGCGCGACAGCAGCTCGCGGTCGACGACAAGGACGGCGCCGCGCAATCGCTGAAGCAGGCGCTGCAGATCCGCCCCGACTACCTGCCGGCGGCGCTGATGCTGTCGCAGATGGGGCCCGCGGAGCGCGCGGCCGGCATCGCGTCGTTCGAGAAATATGTTCAGCAGAATCCGAAGTCGCGCGATGCGCGGCTCGCGCTGTCGCAGCTGTATCTCGCCGACGATCGCCTCGACGACGCGCAGAAGCAGTTCGAGACGATGCGCAAGCTCGACTCGAAGGACCCGACGCCGCTGATGGCGCTCGCGCTGATCAAGATCCAGCAGAAGAAGCTCGACGATGCGAGCGCATACCTGAAACAGTTCGTGCAGCTCGGCGACAAGCAGCCGAACCTCGACGTCGGCCAGGGCTACATCTACCTCGCGCAGATCGCGATCGAGCAAGGCAATGACGCGCAGGCATCGCAGTGGCTCGACAAGGTCAACCAGACGAGCCAGCATTACCTGCCCGCGCAGATCACGCGCGCGCAGCTGCTGCAGAAACAGGGCAAGACCGACGAGGCGCGCAAGGTGCTCGACGATTTGCCGATCAGCGATCCGCGCGATGCTGCCGTGGTCGCGCGCACCGATGCGTCGATCCTGTTCACCGCGAAGCGCTATCCGGAAGCCGAGGCACGGCTCGGGCAGGCGGTCCAGGATTTCCCGGACGATCCCGACCTGCGCTACGACTACGCGATGGCCGCCGAAAAGACCGGTCACTACACGACGATGGAAAACCAGCTGCGCGAGCTGATCCGCACGCAGCCCGACAATCCGCAGGCGTACAACGCGCTCGGTTATTCGCTGGCCGATCGCAACCAGCGGCTGCCCGAGGCCAGCAAGCTGATCGACAAGGCACTGTCGCTCGCGCCGAACGACGCGTACATCATGGACAGCCTCGGCTGGGTGAAGTACCGGATGGGCGACACGGCCGGCGCGGCGAAGGTGCTGCGGCACGCGTACGAGCTGCAGCCGAACGCCGAGATCGGCGCGCACCTCGGTGAAGTGCTGTGGAAGAGCGGCGCGCAGGACGATGCGCGCACCGCGTGGCGTGCCGCGCAGAAGCTCGAGCCCGACAACGACACGCTCGTACAGACGCTGAAGCGCTTCCAGGTCAACGGCCTCTGATGCAGATGTTCCCGATGCTTTCCCTGTCTTCCCGCGCGCCGCGCACGCTGGCTGCGCTCGGCGCGGCGCTCGCGCTCGCCGGCTGCGCGAGCACGCCGCCGTCGGCGCAGGCACCGTCGGGCGCCGTGCTGCAGACGGCCGCGACGCATGCCTATCACGGCCGTTTCGCGGTGCAGTACAACGACCGCCTCGGTCGGCAGCAAAACGTGTACGGCAACTTCGACTGGCAGGAGCACGGCGACGAAGTGTCGCTCGAGCTGCGCAGCCCGCTCGGCCAGACGCTGGCGGTCGTGAAATCGACGCCGCAAGCGGCATCGCTGGAACTGCCGAACCGCCAGCCGCAATACGCGACCGACGTCGGCGAGCTGATGCAGCACACGCTCGGTTTCGCGCTGCCGCTGGCCGGCCTGCGCTACTGGCTGCTGCCGACGCCCGCGCCCGCGACGCCCGCGCAGACGGTGCGCGATCCGGCCGACGCGACACACGTGAAGCAGATCCGCCAGGACGGCTGGACCATCGACTACCTCGCCTACGCGGACGCACCGGCCACGGGCGTCAAGCGCGTCAACCTCGTGCGCGCGACGCCGCCGCTCGACATCAAGCTCGTGCTGGACCAGTAAGCACGTGAACCTAGCCCCGACACACGCATGACCGATTCGACCCGCTCGCTGCGCAACTGCCTTGCGCCCGCGAAACTCAACCTGTTCCTGCACATCACCGGCCGCCGCCCGAACGGCTATCACGATCTGCAGAGCGTGTTCCAGTTGCTGAACTGGGGCGACACGCTGCACTTCACGCTGCGCGACGACGGTCGCGTCGCACGCGTCACCGACGTGCCGGGCGTGCCCGAGGAAAGCGATCTCGTGGTGCGTGCGGCCAACCTGCTGAAAGCGCACACGGGCACCTCGGCCGGCGTCGACATCGAGATCGACAAGTGCCTGCCGATGGGCGCGGGCCTCGGCGGCGGCAGCTCCGACGCGGCGACGACACTGCTCGCGCTGAATCGCCTGTGGCAGCTCGACCTGCCGCGCGCGGAACTGCAATCGCTCGCGGTAAAACTCGGCGCGGACGTGCCGTTTTTTGTTTTTGGAAAAAATGCGTTCGCAGAGGGTATCGGTGAAGAATTAGCTGAGGTACAATTGCCGACTCGCTGGTTCCTGGTTGTGACGCCGCGAGTTCATGTCCCCACCGCTGAAATTTTTTCAGATAAGTTGTTGACAAGGGATACGAAGCCAGTCACAATTGCTGACTTTCTTGCACAGCAAAACAGCGATGCGGGATGGCCAGACAGTTTCGGCCGGAACGATATGCAGCAAGTTGTGACAAGTAAGTACGCGGAAGTTGCGCAGGTGGTCAAATGGTTGTATAATGTGACCCCCGCGAGGATGACCGGCTCCGGAGCTAGCGTGTTTGCAGCGTTTCATAGCAAGCACGAGGCGGAAGCGGCGAAAGCCAAACTGCCCACCGGTTGGAACGGTGCAGTTACCGAGAGTCTGAATGAGCATCCGCTCTTCGCTTTCGCGTCATGAAGTTTTGCTTTGCCGGATGGCCTACAAGTCCGGTGAAGTTATCAGTTAAGTGTAGGGGAGTCGCCAAGTTGGTCAAGGCACCGGATTTTGATTCCGGCATGCGAGGGTTCGAGTCCTTCCTCCCCTGCCAAAATTTTCCCGCATTTCCCGCCTAAGCCTGAAGCAGGTGCACGATGAGCAGCCACAGCCATGATGGCTTGATGGTCTTTACTGGCAACGCGAATCCCGCGCTCGCCCAGGAAGTCGTCAATATTCTTGGAATCCCCCTCGGCAAAGCGATGGTCAGCCGTTTCTCCGACGGCGAGATCCAGGTCGATATCCAGGAAAACGTGCGCGGCAAGGACGTCTTCGTCCTGCAATCCACGTGCGCGCCGACGAACGACAACCTGATGGAATTGATGATCATGGTCGACGCGCTCAAGCGTGCGTCCGCCGGCCGGATCACCGCTGCCATCCCCTACTTCGGCTACGCCCGCCAGGATCGCCGCCCGCGCTCGGCGCGCGTCGCGATCTCGGCGAAGGTCGTCGCGAACATGCTGGAAATCGCCGGCGTCGAGCGGATCATCACGATGGATCTGCACGCCGACCAGATTCAAGGCTTCTTCGACATCCCGGTCGACAACATCTACGCAACGCCGATCCTGCTGGGTGACCTGCGCAAGCAGAACTACCCGGATCTGCTCGTCGTGTCGCCGGACGTCGGCGGCGTGGTGCGTGCCCGGGCACTCGCGAAGCAGCTCAACTGCGATCTCGCGATCATCGACAAGCGTCGCCCGAAGGCGAACGTCGCCGAAGTGATGAACATCATCGGCGAAGTCGAAGGCCGCACCTGCGTGATCATGGACGACATGGTCGATACGGCCGGCACGCTCTGCAAGGCCGCGCAAGTGCTGAAGGAGCGCGGTGCAAAGCAGGTGTTCGCATATGCGACGCACCCGGTTCTGTCCGGTGGCGCCGCCGAGCGTATCGCCGCATCGGAACTCGACGAGCTGGTCGTCACCGACACGATCCCGCTGTCGGCCGAATCGCTGGCCTGCTCGAAGATCCGTTCGCTGACGAGCGCGAGCCTGCTGGCCGAAACGTTCTCGCGTATCCGTCGCGGCGACTCGGTGATGTCGCTGTTCGCGGAATCCTGATCGCGGAACGGCACGACAAAGTCATGCGCAGAAAGCGAAGCGGCAACGCTTCGCTTTTTGCACAATCGGACGGGATAGACGAAACCCCGTCCGTTTCATCGGGGGCCGCTGTTTGACGGCCCCGTTTTACTGCCTGGTCGCGGGCAGCCATTGGAGAATCATATGAAAGTCGTCGCTTTCGAGCGCCAAGAGCAAGGTACGGGTGCGAGCCGCCGCCTGCGCAACGCTGGTAAGACCACGGGTATCGTTTACGGTGGCGAAGCAGCCCCGCAAAAGATCGAACTCGATCACAACGCCCTGTGGCACGCCCTGAAGAAGGAAGCTTTCCACTCGTCGATCCTCGACCTCGAAGTGGCTGGCCAGTCGCAACAGGTCCTGCTGCGCGACGTGCAATACCACCCGTTCAAGCAACTGGTGCTGCATGTGGACTTCCAGCGCGTTGACGCGAAGAAGAAGCTGCACACGAAGGCTCCGCTGCACTTCCTGAACGCTGAAATCAGCCCGGCCGTGAAGCTGTCGAGCGCGATCGTTTCGCACGTCGCGACGGAAATCGAAATCGAGTGCCTGCCGGCTGACCTGCCGGAATTCCTCGAAGTCGACCTGTCGAAGATCGAAGCAGGTCAATCGCTGCACGCGAAGGACATCGCGCTGCCGAAGGGCGTCGCGCTGGTCGCGCACGTCGACGCGGAAAACCCGGTTGTCGCATCGGCGACGGTCCCGGCTGGCGCCGTGTCGGACGCAGCAGAAGGCGAAACGCCGGCTGCCTGAGCGGGCTGCCCACGCGCCCCATCGATCCGTTTCACGAAACGGTCGACGCAACCCGCCGCGGCTTGCCCGGCGGGTTTTTCTTTTTCTGCGCCCAGGCGGCCGTTGCCGCCTTCGAAACGTCATGATCAAACTGATCGTCGGCCTCGGCAATCCCGGGGCGGAATACACCGCGACGCGCCACAATGCCGGCTTCTGGCTGATCGACCAGCTCGCCCGCGAAGCAGGCACGACGCTGCGCGACGAACGCCGCTTCCACGGCTTCTACGCGAAAGCGCGCCTGCACGGCGAGGAAGTCCACCTGCTCGAGCCGCAGACCTACATGAATCGCTCCGGCCAGTCGGTCGTCGCGCTCGCGAGTTTCTTCAAGATCCTGCCCGACCAGATCCTCGTCGCGCACGACGAGCTCGATCTGCCGCCCGGCACCGTGAAGCTCAAGCTCGGCGGCGGCAGCGGCGGCCACAACGGCCTGAAGGACATCTCCGCGCATCTGTCGTCGCAGCAGTACTGGCGGCTGCGGATCGGCATCGGCCATCCGCGCGACCTGATCCCGGAAGGCGCGCGCGCCGGCGCGAAGCCCGACGTCGCGAACTTCGTGCTGAAGCCGCCGCGCCGCGAGGAGCAGGACGTGATCGACGCATCGATCGAACGCGCGCTCGCCGTGATGCCGATGGTCGTCAAGGGCGAACTCGACCGCGCGACGATGCAGCTGCATCGCAACTGAGCACCCGCCGCACCGGCACGGTGCAGCGGGCCGTCCGGCCGAGCCGGGCGGCCCCGCCCTCCCGCGCAATTGCGCACTGCAACGCCCACATGCGGTAATCTCGTCGTTTTGCCCGTCAGGAGCCAAGCGGTGAGCCGTTACTGGAGCGACGTCGTTCAGCAACTCGTGCCTTACGTGCCGGGCGAACAGCCCGCGCTCGCGCATCCCGTCAAGCTGAACACCAACGAAAATCCCTATCCGCCTTCGCCGCGCGTCGTCGCGGCGATCGCACGCGAACTGGGCGACACCGGCGACACGCTGCGCCGTTATCCCGATCCGCTCGCACGCGCACTGCGCGAGACGGTCGCGGCCCATCACCGCATCAAGCCCGACCAGGTATTCGTCGGCAACGGTTCCGACGAGGTGCTCGCGCACGCATTCCAGGCACTGCTCAAGCACGACCGGCCGCTGCGCTTTCCGGACATCTCGTACAGCTTCTACCCGACCTACGCGCGCCTGTACGGCGTGGAAACCGCGGTCGTGCCGCTCGCGGACGACTTCTCGATCCGCGTCGAAGACTATCTGGACGACGCGGGCGGCGTGCTGTTTCCGAACCCGAATGCACCGACCGGGCGCGCGCTGCCGCTCGCGGACATCGAGCGGATCGCGGCCGCGAATCCGTCGTCGGTCGTGCTGATCGACGAAGCGTACGTCGATTTCGGCGCGCAATCGGCGATCACGCTGATCGACCGCCATCCGAACCTGCTCGTCGTGCACACGACGTCGAAGGCGCGCTCGCTCGCGGGCATGCGCGTCGGCTTCGCGTTCGGCGATGCAGCGTTGATCGACGCGCTGAACCGCGTGAAGGACAGCTTCAATTCCTACCCGCTCGACCGGCTCGCGCAGGCGGCCGCGCAGGCAGCGTACGAAGACACCGACTACTTCAACGCAACCTGCCGGCGCGTGGTCGACAGCCGTACGCGGCTCACGCACGCGCTCGAAGCGCTCGGTTTCGACGTCGTGCCGTCGGCCGCGAATTTCGTGTTCGCGCGCCATCCCGCGCACGATGCAGGCGCAATCGCGGCAAAACTGAAGGATCGGGAAATTTTCGTGCGGCACTTCCGCTCGCCGCGCATCGACCAGCACTTGCGCATCACCGTCGGCACCGACGCCGAATGCGACGCGCTCGTCGCGGCATTGCGCGACCTGATCGGCTGAAGCGCTAGCGGAAGCTGAAGCGAAACCGGCGCCGAGCGGCGCCGGCCACGGACATCGTGACACTTGCGCGCCACTGCAAGGTCATTGCGCGCCGTCGCCCTTTGCGGCGATCAACGCGTGATACTTCGCCATCAACTGCGCGTGCGATTCGTCATGCTGCGGATCGCGCGGAATGCATTCGACCGGACACACCTGCTGGCACTGCGGTTCGTCGAAATGGCCGACGCACTCGGTGCACTTGTTCGGGTCGATCACGTAGATATCCGGGCCCATCGAAATCGCGCCGTTCGGGCACTCGGGCTCGCACACGTCGCAATTGATGCACTCGTCGGTAATCATCAAAGACATACTGATCTCACTTCTTCAGGCCGGCGGCCGGCTTCGCAACGAAACCGGCCGGCGCCGCATCACGCGGCAGGGCCTCCCATCGCGGCGACTTTCTCGGTCAGCCACTTCTCGACGGACGGGAACACGAACTTGCTGACATCGCCGCCCAACTGCGCGATTTCCCGCACGATCGTCCCCGAGATGAACTGGTACTGATCGGACGGCGTCATGAACATCGTCTCGACGTCGGGCAGCAGGTAGCGGTTCATCCCCGCCATCTGGAACTCATATTCGAAATCGGACACGGCGCGCAGGCCGCGCACGATCACGCGCGCATTGTTGATGCGGACGAAATCCTTCAGGAGGCCGGTGAAACTCATCACCTTCACGTTCGGATAATGGCCGAGCACCTCGTTCGCAATCGTCAGACGTTCTTCCAGCGAGAAGAACGGCTTTTTCGCACGGCTGTCGGCCACACCGACCACCAGCGTATCAAAAATGCTCGACGCACGCCGCACGAGGTCTTCGTGCCCGCGCGTCAGCGGATCGAACGTACCGGGATACACGGCGACTACCATGTCGCTCCTCCTGTCATCACGCAAACGGGATGGCAGCCGTGCGATGCGCACGCCGCTGCCGAGATGGGCATGCGTCGCCTTTGCGGCGCGCCGCCTCGTATGGAACGCGCATTATTCATCATTTTCGCGCCGCAGCAAATGATAGTGAACCGCACCGGCCTTGCCGTGCTTCACGACCTGCCAGCCGGCGAGCGCGTCGTGTGCGGCCGGCTCGAGTTCGGCCCCCGTCTCGACGTACAGCGCGCCATCCGCCGCGACGAGCGGCGCCGCCAGCGCAATCGCGCGATCGAGCACCGCCGGCTCGCCGAACGGCGGATCGAGGAACACCACGTCGAACGCGCCCGGGGTCAGCCCGGCCGCGAGCCGCAGCGCATCGGCTTCCGCGACCTCCACCGAGCGTGCGCCAAGCTTGTCCTTGATCGCGCGCAGTTGCTGCGCGGCGCGCGGGTGGCGCTCGACCATCACGACGCTCGCCGCGCCGCGCGATGCGGCTTCGAAACCGAGCGCGCCGGTGCCCGCGAACAGGTCGAGGCAGCGCCGGCCTGCGAGATCCTGACCGAGCCAGTTGAACAGCGTCTCGCGCACGCGATCGGGCGTCGGGCGCAGGCCGTCGAGATCGAGCACGGCGAGCGGCGTGCGTTTCCAGTCACCGCCGATGATGCGGATCGTGTGCGGCTTGCCGCGGCTAGCGGAGGCCGCCGGGCGGCCGGAAGAGGAACGGGACATTACGGAATATCGACAACGGAGGGACCGGGCGCGCACGAGGGCACACCGCCAAACAGGCGCACGTTACCACAGCGGCGGCACCGGCTGACGCGAGTGGCCCGCCGCACTGATAAAATGCTCGGTTTCGGCCGCCGTGCGCATGCGCGACGGCCCCTTCGGCGCTTCGCCCTGGCGGCGCCCCGCCCTCTTCCCGACGTCAGACCATGTTCAGCTTCTTCAAACGATTCAAGAAAACGCAGGAGCCCGACTCCGCGGAATCGCAATTGGCCGACGCGCCGCAACCGGACGAGCCGTCCGACGCGCCTGTCTCCGACGCCTCGCAAGCCGTCGCGGCACGGCAAGCGCCCGCGCAACCGCAGCCGGCCGCGCCGGCCGTCGTGATGACGGTCACGCCGACCAACGACGGCAGCGAAGAAGTCGTCGAAGCCGTCGAGATCGTGCCTCCGCCGACGCAGGACGCATCCGCGAAGAAATCGTGGCTCGCGCGCCTGAAGTCAGGGCTCGCGAAGACGGGCTCGAGCATCACCGGCGTGTTCGTGAACACGAAGATCGACGAGGATCTGTATGAAGAACTCGAAGCCGCGCTGCTGATGTCCGACGCCGGCGTCGACGCGACCGAATATCTGCTCGGCGCGCTGCGCGAGAAGGTGCGCGCGGGCCGGTTGACCGATCCGCAGCAGGTGAAGGACGCGCTGCACGACCTGCTCGTCGAACTGCTGACGCCGCTGGAGAAATCGCTGATGCTCGGCCGCGCGCAACCGCTCGTGATGATGATCACCGGCGTGAACGGCGCGGGCAAGACCACCAGCATCGGCAAGCTCGCGAAGCATCTGCAGAGCTTCGACCAGTCGGTGCTGCTGGCCGCCGGCGACACGTTCCGCGCGGCCGCGCGCGAGCAGCTGGCGGTCTGGGGCGAGCGCAACAACGTGACGGTCGTCCAGCAGGAAAGCGGCGATCCGGCCGCGGTGATCTTCGACGCGGTCAGCGCGGCACGTGCGCGCAAGATCGACGTGATGATGGCCGACACGGCCGGCCGCCTGCCGACGCAGCTGCACCTGATGGAGGAGCTGAAGAAGGTGAAGCGCGTGATCTCGAAGGCGCACGACGGCGCGCCGCACGAGGTGCTGCTCGTGATCGACGCGAACACGGGCCAGAACGCGCTCACGCAGGTGAAGGCCTTCGACGACGCGCTCGGCCTCACGGGCCTGATCGTCACGAAGCTCGACGGCACCGCAAAGGGCGGGATTCTCGCCGCGATCGCGCGGCAGCGCCCGGTGCCGGTCTACTTCATCGGCGTCGGCGAGAAGGTCGAGGACCTGCAGCCGTTCAGCGCCGTGGAATTCGCGGACGCGCTGCTCGGCTGAACGCTGCCGGCACGCACTGCACAGGGCGCCTTCGGGCGCCCTTTTTCATGCGCGGCCGCCGGCTCCACGCCGGAGGCCGCGGCGTCATTCCGCGTCGGGTTGCACGCCGGGCTCGGCGGCCTTGAACGCGTCGAGCGTCGCGGCATGGTCGGCGATCCGCTGGATCGTCGGAAAGCTCGCCATGTCGATCGAGAAACGGTTCGCGTTGAACACCTGCGGCACGATGCAGATGTCGGCGAGCGTCGGCGTGTCGCCGAAGCACAGCTTGCCGGTGCGCGGATCGTTCGCGAGGCGCTGCTCGAGTGTCGCGAAACCCGCCTCGATCCAGTGCCGGTACCATGCGTTCTTCGCTTCCTCCGGCACCTTCAGCGTGTGCTTCAGGTACTTCAGCACGCGCAGGTTGTCGAGCGGATGGATCTCGCACGCAATCTGCAGCGCGATCGCGCGCACATACGCGCGGTCGACCGGCGACTTCGGCAGTAGCGCCGGTTCGGGATGGGTTTCCTCGAGGTATTCGATGATCGCGAGCGATTGATGCAGCGTGGCATCGCCGTCGACCAGCGTCGGCACGACCGCATCCGGATTCACCGCGCGGTACGCGGCCTTCAGCTGCTCGCCGCCGTCGCGCAGCATGTGCACGGGGACCGTGTCGTACGGCAGCTGCTTCAGGTTCAGGGCGATCCGCACGCGGTACGACGCGGAACTGCGGAAATAGCTGTAAAGCTTCATGGATGTCTCTCTGGTTCGCATTCGGCCGGCGACAAGGTACGCAGGGGGCGCCGCGCACACCCGGCACCGCCGGGAACCCGAGTTTAGCGCGCCGCGACGCGTCGGGGCACGCAGCCGCGCTTGGACGCGCCGCGCCCGTGCGATACTCGGGGCATTCCTGACCGCTCACCGCGCGGCCCGATACGGGCCGCTCGCCCCACGCTCCGATGACCGCTCCCCACGACTCCGCAGCCTCGCCGTTCCCTTGCGCACGCTTCATCAAGGAAATCGGCCGCGGCCCGCACGGCGCACGCGCGCTCTCCGCCGAAGACACGTTCGAGCTCTATCGCGCGATGCTCGATGCGCGCGTGTCGGACGTCGAACTCGGCGCGATCCTGATCGCCTATCGCCTGAAGGGAGAAAGCGCCGACGAGCTGGCCGCGATGCTCGCGGCCGCGCAGGCGTCGTTCGAACCCGTGCACGTACAGGATGCCGCATTCCGCCCGGTGTCGATTCCGAGCTACAACGGCGCGCGCAAGCAGCCGAACCTGGTGCCGCTGCTCGCACTGCTGCTCGCGCGCGAAGGCGTGCCGGTGCTCGTGCACGGCGTCGAGCGCGATCCTGGGCGCGTGACCAGCGCGGAGATCTTCTCGGCGCTGTCGATCGCGCCGTCGGCGTCGCACGACGCGATCGAGGACACGCTCGCCGAGCGACGCGTCGCATTCGCGCCGATCGAAGCGCTGGCACCGCGCATCGCGCACCTGCTGTCGCTGCGCGCGGTGCTCGGCGTGCGCAACTCCACGCACACGCTCGTGAAGATCCTGCAGCCGTTCGCGCCGGCCGGCCTGCGGCTCGTCAACTACACGCATCCGCCGTACCGCGACAGCCTCGCGGCACTGTTCCGCGATCATCCGGACGCCGCGCTCGGCGGCGCGCTGCTCGCGCGCGGCACCGAGGGCGAAGCGGTGGCCGACACGCGGCGCCAGGTGCAGGTCGACTGGCTGCACGATGGCGAATGCGACACGCTGATCGAGGCCGAGCGCTCGTCGAACGACGCACCGCCCGTCGCGCTGCCCGAATCGCGCGACGCGGCGACGACGGCCGCGTGGACGGACGCCGTGCTGCGCGGCGAAATCCCGGTGCCCGACACGCTCGCGCGGCAGGTCGACACGATCGTGCGGATCGCCCGCGTCGCGGCCTGATCGATCGGCCCGGCCGGCCCCGGGGTCGGCCGCCTTTCACGCCGACCTTTCAATCGACCATTTGACACGCACACGCATCCTGGCATAGAGTTGTCGCCATGCGTTCCTTCCCGAACACCCTCCGAATTACCTCTGGCCGCCTAGCGCGGTCGCTATCGCTACGACTAGCCTAAGGCTGTCTTAGCGCCGTGTGCTGTCCGCACGGTCCCTCCTGCAGTTCCTCGCAGCACCCTTCTCGCAGTTTTTACAAATCCGAAGTCGTCAGCATTCGTCCGTCTATCCGTCGGTCGATTCGCGAAGATCATCCGCATCCGCAGCGCGTTTCCAGCGCCACGGTGCGAGGCAGCGCCAACCGTCGCCCATGCCGCCCGTCTTCGCTCGCGACTTGAGACCCGAGGCCCAGAAGATGAAGCGCAACCCGCAAGACAAATACCGTCCGTTCGAACCCGTCCGCATCCATGGCCGCCGCTGGCCGACCCGCACCATCGAGCGTGCGCCGGTCTGGATGAGCACCGACCTGCGCGACGGCAACCAGTCGCTGATCGAGCCGATGAGCATCGAACAGAAGCTGGAATTCTTCGACATGCTGGTCGCGATCGGTTTCAAGGAGATCGAAGTCGGGTTTCCGTCGGCGTCGCAAACCGACTTCGATTTCGTCCGCAAGCTGATCGACGAGAAGCGGATCCCCGACGACGTGACGATCGAAGTGCTCGTACAGTCGCGCGAAGACCTGATCGCACGCACCTTCGACGCGCTCGACGGCGTGCCGCGCGCGATCGTGCACCTTTACAACGCGATCTGCCCGTCGTTCCGGCGCATCGTGTTCGGGATGTCGAAGGACGACGTGAAGGCGCTCGCGGTCGAGGGCACGCGGCTCATCAAGGAACATGCGGCGGCCCGCCCGGGCACGCACTGGACCTACCAGTACTCGCCGGAAACCTTCAGCATGACCGAGCTCACGTTCGCGCGCGAAGTGTGCGACGCGGTCGCGCAGATGTGGCGGCCGACCCGCGATCACAAGATGATCGTCAACCTGCCGGCGACCGTCGAAGCCGCAGGCCCGAACGTGTTCGCCGACCAGATCGAGTGGATGGACCGCAACCTCGCGTATCGCGACAGCATCGTGCTGTCGGTGCATCCGCACAACGATCGCGGCACCGCGGTCGCGGCGGCCGAGCTCGCGTTGCTCGCGGGTGCCGACCGCATCGAGGGCTGCCTGTTCGGCAACGGCGAACGCACCGGCAACGTCGATCTCGTCACGCTCGCGCTGAACCTCTATACGCAGGGCATCGACCCGGGCCTCGATTTCTCCGACATCGACGCGGTGCGCCGCGTGGTCGAGCGCTGCAACCAGATCCCGGTGCATCCGCGCCATCCGTATGCGGGCGACCTCGTGTTCACCGCGTTCTCCGGCTCGCACCAGGATGCGATCCGCAAGGGCTTCGCGCAGCAGCGACCCGACGCGATGTGGGAAGTGCCGTACCTGCCGATCGATCCCGCCGACCTCGGTCGCAGCTATGACGCGGTGATCCGCGTGAACAGCCAGTCCGGCAAGGGCGGCGCGACGTTCCTGCTCGAACGCGGGATGGGCTTCACGCCGACGCGGCGCGTGCAGATCGAATTCAGCCACGCGGTGCAGACGCTCGCCGACGCATCCGGCGAGGAAGTGACCGGCGACGCGATCTGCGCGCTGTTCGCCCGCGAATTCTTCGAGACCGACGGCCCGGCCGCGCGCCACGGCGACGGCGCTCGCTGGCAGAACCACGACATCGCGGGCGCGCCGCCGGCCGGCGCGTCGCCCGACGACGCTGCCCGGCGCGTGGCCGCGGCCTTCGCGGCGGCGGCCGGCGCGGCGATCGACGTCGCGTCGTGCGAACACGTGCGCACGACGGATGGCCTGATCGCGGTATCGGTCGGCTGCCAGGTCGGTGATGCGCCGCTGCGGCATGGTGTCGGCGTGCATGCCGATCCGGCGAGCGCCGCGCTCGACGCGGTCGTCAGCGCGATCAACCGCTCGGACTGGCGCTGTGCCGATCGCCGCGCGGCGGCCTGACCGGCAGGTTTCCCGTCAGGGTTTGAACGTCAGCGAGCGGTGCGTGACCGCCCGTGCGCCGCGCGATCCGCGCCGCACGGGCCAATGAAAAGCGGCCCAGAAGGCCGCTTCGGTCGGAACACGAAAAGGAGCGCCACGCGCGCTCATGTCTCGGTCGCGCACCGCGTCGCCTGCCACGCCAGCAGGCGCCACTGCCCCTGCTCATGGGTATGGACGGCCGTATAGGCAATCGGAAACACCAGCCCGCCGTTGTTCGTTTCCATCTCGATCAATGCGCGCCCGGTGACGACGCAGGTGGCGTCGCCGACGGGCAGCAGGTCCTGCGACTGGATTTCGATCTGGCGATAGCGGCGGCGGCCGGCGACGATGGCGTCGATGAACTGCTGCTTGGTTTCGCGTTTGCCGTTGGTGTGCACGAAGAACACCTTGTCCGACAACTGCGCATCGAGCGCCTCGCCGTCCCCGTCGACCATCGCCCGGAACCGCTCGCGCTCGAGTGCGCGAATCGCATCGACAACCTTCGCCATCGCCTGACTCCTCGGCAACGCGCCCGCCGTGCGCGGGCGTGCGGATCAGAAGTTGTACTGCACGTAGAACTGGTGGAAATTTATACCAGGATTCGGCTCTTTGATACCCGCGTTAGACACATGTTCAAAACGGTAGCCAACCTGATACTGTTGCCGTTGGCCGAACTGGACGCCGACGCCCGCGGTCGGTGCGAACTGGAACGCGGTCGACAGCGAGAAATTGTTCGAGATCGTCGGGTGCGTGAGCAGCCGGACGCCGCCGCCGGCCTCGATATACGGGCGAATCTCGCCCGCGCTCTTGATGAAGCGGAACATCGGTGTCACGCCGAATTCGCCGATGTTGCCGTGGACGTTGCCGCCCGTGTGCCAGTAGGCCGCGTGCCCTTCGACCACGAACGCGAAGTGCCAGCCGCCGATTTCCCACCAGTTCCAGCCCGGATCCCAGACCACCCCGAGATCGCCCTTGTGGATCCCGTGCCGATCGGAAAACCCGCCGCCCGCCTGGATCCCCCACCGATCCGCGAATGCGGCCCCCGATCCACCGAGCAGCGACGCCGCCAGCAGCGCATGCAGCGCAACCCGGCTACGGGGCCGGCGATTCTTCTTATTGTTCATCTGACACTCCAACTTTGCGGGTTGAATGGAGCCCTGCCGCAGCGGCCGGGCCCGAGCGAACTGAATGGTATGGTAAAGGACTTTTCGGGTCGGCATCACGAACCGAAATTGTTTGCTTCCAAAACGACAAAAATCGAAATCGTCTACCGATTACCATCAGAAACAATGGCTTACGGAACTTCTCGTCGTCCGCTCGGTCGCAAATTAGACTATCGACTCGACTGATTCGATAGAAAACCGGGAACTTGGATGCCCACGCGCCCTCTAAGGAATTAGCACTCGGATGACGGGAGTGCTAAGATTGGCCTCGGAATCTCATCCGAGACCAGGGGTTTGTCCCTGATTCCAAAGGAGTTTTTTAGTGAGCCATGCCCTGACCCTTCCGAACACCCTGAGCCCGACGCCGGCCAAGGCCGAATCGGCAGGCTCGCTGGCGCTCGCAACTCAATCGATGTTGCCGGGCCAGCTTGGCAACATCGACGCGTATATCCAGGCCGTCAACCGGATCCCGCTGTTGACCGCCGAAGAGGAACGCCAGTACGCGACCGAATTCCGCGACGACAACAACCTCGACTCGGCACGCCGCCTCGTGCTGTCGCACCTGCGGCTCGTCGTGTCGATCGCGCGCAATTATCTCGGCTACGGCCTGCCGCACGGCGACCTGATCCAGGAAGGCAACATCGGCCTGATGAAGGCGGTGAAGCGTTTCGACCCGGAGCAAAACGTCCGCCTGGTGTCGTACGCCATTCACTGGATCAAGGCCGAGATCCACGAGTACATCCTGCGCAACTGGCGCATGGTGAAGGTCGCGACGACGAAGGCGCAGCGCAAGCTGTTCTTCAACCTGCGCAGCCACAAGAAGAGCATGCAGGCGATGACGCCCGAGGAAATCGACGGCCTCGCGCAAGAGCTCAACGTCAAGCGCGAAGACGTGACCGAAATGGAAACGCGCCTGTCGGGCGGCGACATCGCGCTCGAAGGGCAAGTGGAAGACGGCGAGGAGTCGTACGCGCCGATCGCCTACCTGGCGGATTCGCACAACGAGCCGACCGCCGTGCTCGCCGCGCGTCAGCGTGACTCGCTGCAGACGGATGGCATCGCGCAGGCGCTCGAGGCACTCGACGCACGCAGCCGCCGGATCATCGAGGCGCGCTGGCTGAACGTCGACGACGACGGCTCGGGCGGCTCGACGCTGCACGATCTCGCGGCCGAATTCGGCGTGTCGGCGGAACGCATCCGCCAGATCGAAGCGAGCGCAATGAAAAAGATGCGCACGGCACTCGCCGAATACGCATAAATCCGCGAGTTAGAGCGTTTCACCCAAAACCGCTGCCCGACCGGCAGCGGTTTTTTTTCGCCTGTCGATTTCGCCGCACGCCTCGCTTATTGACTGACCATATTGATCTGGTATCAGGCGGATTCCGTCCCCTTCCGCATAACCTTGATCTACCTCAAGATTC
This sequence comes from Burkholderia sp. 22313, assembly GCF_052045245.1. Lineage (NCBI taxonomy): Bacteria > Pseudomonadati > Pseudomonadota > Betaproteobacteria > Burkholderiales > Burkholderiaceae > Burkholderia > Burkholderia sp. 22313. The sequence goes on along the minus strand of NZ_JBQEON010000041.1, from coordinate 18,880 downwards.
ATCACGCAATTCGCGACGGTCTGCCGCAGCGCAGCACTCGGCATCGGAAAGCCGGCATCTTAAAATTGGCACGTCGGCTTAAAAGGATTAAAACCGCTTTACCGCCGTCATAAAATCCAACGTAAAGTCGCCCCAAAATTCAACGCAAATCGATTCAGGATAATTGCCTTGATCTCGATCAATAAAGAGCCTGCGGCGCCTCCCCCGCGGGCCGACGGCACGCCCGGCTGGCGCGCGCGCATCGGCGCGTGGGTTCGCGGGCCGACCCTCGTGCGCGACATCACGCTGGTGCTGATCGTCAAGCTGATCCTCCTGATGTCGCTCAAATACGCATTCTTCAATCATCCGCAGGCGGAGCACATGTCGCTGCCGCCCGCCGTCGTCGCCGAGAAGCTGCTCTCGGTGCCGGCGCCTGCATCTACCGAGGGAGACCACCATGATAAGTAGCGAAGTCGTCGATCTGTCACGTCTGCAGTTCGGCATCACGGCGCTCTACCACTTCCTGTTCGTGCCGCTGACGCTCGGCCTGTCCTGGCTGCTCGTCATCATGGAAGCCGTCTACGTGATGACCGGCAAGCAGGTCTACAAGGACATGACCCAGTTCTGGGGCAAGCTGTTCGGGATCAACTTCGCGATGGGCGTGACCACCGGCATCACGCTCGAATTCCAGTTCGGCACGAACTGGTCGTACTACTCGCACTACGTCGGCGACATCTTCGGCGTGCCGCTCGCGGTCGAAGGCCTGATGGCGTTCTTCCTCGAATCGACGTTCGTCGGCCTGTTCTTCTTCGGCTGGAACCGCCTGTCGAAGGTCAAGCACCTGATGGTCACGTTCCTCGTCGCGCTGGGCTCGAACCTGTCCGCGCTGTGGATCCTCGTCGCGAACGGCTGGATGAACAACCCGGTCGGCGCCGAGTTCAACTACCAGACGATGCGCATGGAGATGACGAGCCTGTTCGACGTGCTGTTCAACCCGGTTGCTCAGGTGAAGTTCGTGCATACCGTATCGGCCGGCTACGTGTCGGCGGCGATGTTCGTGCTCGGCGTGTCGTCTTGGTACCTGCTGAAGAAGCGCGACGTCGACTTCGCGCTGCGCTCGTTCGCGGTCGCGGCCGGCTTCGGCCTCGCGGCCACGCTCTGCGTGATCGTGCTCGGCGACGAATCCGGCTATACGACCGGCGAAGTGCAGAAGATGAAGCTCGCCGCGATCGAATCCGAATGGGAAACGCAACCGGCGCCCGCGTCGTTCACGCTGATCGGCATCCCGAACCAGGCAGAACAGCGCACCGACTACGCGATCAAGATCCCGTACGCGCTCGGCCTGATCGCGACGCGCTCGATCGACGAACCGGTGATCGGCCTGCGCGAGCTCGCGAAGCACAGCGAAGAGCACATCCAGAGCGGAATGGTCGCGTACGGCGCGCTGCAGAAGATCAAGCAGGGCGACACGAGCGACGCGACCCGCGCATTGTTCGACCAGCACAAGCAGTATCTCGGCTACGGGCTGATGCTCAAGCAGTTCACGCCGAACGTGACGGACGCGACGCCGGAGCAGATCAAGGCCGCCGCGAAGAAGACGATCCCGCCGGTGGCGCCCGTGTTCTTCTCGTTCCGGATCATGGTGGCCCTCGGCTTCCTGTTCGTCGCGACGTTCGTTGCCGCGTTCTGGTTCTGCGCGCGCCGCGAACTGCTGCAGGACAACCGCCGCTGGTTCCTCCGCTACGCGGTATGGGCGATTCCGCTGCCGTGGATCGCGATCGAATTCGGCTGGATCGTCGCCGAGCTCGGCCGCCAGCCGTGGACGATCGCCGGCGTGCTGCCGACGCATTTGTCCGCCTCGAGCCTGCAGCCGAGCGACCTGTACCTGAGCATCGCCGGTTTCATCCTGTTCTATACCGCGCTGTTCGTCATCGAGATCAAGCTGATGTTCAAGTACGCGCGCCTCGGCCCGTCGTCGCTGCACACCGGCCGCTATCACCACGAACTCGCCGCTGCCGGCAAGCGTGCCGCGGTTTGAGCACGCTCTCGCAACGGAACAAGGAATCGCTATGGACTATGCAACGCTCAAGCTGATCTGGTGGGTACTCGTCGGCGTGCTGCTGATCGGCTTCGCCGTCACCGACGGCTTCGACATGGGCGCAACCGCGCTGCTGCCGTTCCTCGGCAAGACCGACGACGAACGCCGCATCATCGTCAACACGGTCGGCGCGACCTGGGAAGGCAACCAGGTGTGGCTGATCACGGCCGGCGGCGCGATGTTCGCCGCTTGGCCGCTCGTCTATGCGGCGTCGTTCTCCGGCTTCTACTTCGCGATGCTGCTCGTGCTGTTCGCGCTGTTCTTCCGGCCGGTCGGCTTCGACTACCGCAGCAAGCGGCCCGATCCGCGCTGGCGCGCGGGCTGGGACTGGGGCCTGTTCGTGGGCGGCTTCGTGCCGGCGCTGGTGTTCGGCGTCGCGTTCGGCAACCTGCTGCAGGGCGTGCCGTTCCAGTTCGACAGCGACCTGCGCGTGACCTATTACGGCAGCTTCTGGGCGCTGCTGAACCCGTTCGCGCTGCTTTGCGGGCTGGTCAGCCTCACGATGCTCGTCGCACATGGCGCCGCGTTCATCAAGATGAAGACCGACGGCGTGATCGCACGCCGCGCGTCGATCGCGCTGCGCGTGTCGGCGTTCGTCGCGGTCGTGCTGTTCGGGCTCGCCGGCGTGCTGGTCGCGTCCCACATCGGCGGCTTCCACATCACCCATGCCGCGCCGAACGACACGGTCGCGAACCCGCTGCTGAAGGACGTCGCCGCCGGCTCGGGCCTGTGGCTCGCCAACTACAGCGAGTATCCGTGGATGATCGCGGCACCGGTGGCCGGCATCGCCGGCGGCCTGCTCGCGCTGCTGCTCGCGGGTTCGAAGCAGGAAAAGACGGCGTTCTTCTGCACCGGCCTGATGATCGCCGGCGTGATCCTGACCGCGGGCTTCTCGATGTTCCCGTTCATCATGCCGTCGTCGCTCGACCCGCGCAGCAGCCTGACCGTGTGGGATTCGACGTCGAGCCACATGACGCTGCAGGTGATGCTGTTCGCGGTGATCGTATTCCTGCCGATCATCCTGATCTACACGAGCTGGGTGTATCGCGTGATGCGCGGCAAGGTCACGCACCAGACGCTCGAAGAGAACCAGCACTCGCTGTACTGAACCCGGCCGGGGCGCGCACGCGCCCTCGCCCCCCGTTTCAAAAGGAGTCGGACCATGTGGTATTTCAGCTGGATTCTCGGTATCGGCGTCGCGCTGTCGTTCGGCATCGTCAACGCGATGTGGCTCGAAGCGCGGCAGAAGCCGCAGGAAGCGCCGGCGCGCACACGCCGCGACTGATACCTGACGCATGCGCGGCGGGCGATCGAGCGCCCCACCCGAATAAAAACGGCTTGCGACGCATCGCAAGCCGTTTTCGCTTTAGCGACCGGCGGCCCGGAACCGCTACGCGGATCGGACCGCCGTCATCGGATCAGGCCGGTTGCGCGGCCGCACCGCCGCCCGTCGACGGCAGGCGCGCACCGAGCTGTTCGGCATAGCGTGCCGACGCGTTGCCGCAGACGATGTGGAACGTGTCGGGCGACACCCAGGCGACGTCGAGCGCGCCGAGGCGATTGCGATCGACCGCCGATGCGTCACGCACGACGACGCGCAGACGCGTGGTCGCGATCGCGTCGAGCGATGCGACGTTGGTCGCACCGCCGAACACCGCGAGCCAGCGCAGCGGATCGGGATCGAGCGGACCAGCCGCCGCGCCCGTGACCGGCTGCGCGGCCGCGGCCGTGGCCGTCGCTGCCGCACCGGTCGCGCCGCTGCCGATCGCCGAACGCATCTCGTCGGCAATGATGTCGGCCTCGGGCCCGATGATCACCTGCACGCTGTTGCCGCCGCGCTTGAGCACGCCGCGCGCACCGATCGACTTCAGCGCCGGCTCCGACACCTTCTCCGGATCGACGACGGTCAGGCGCAGGCGCGTCGTGCATGCGTCGACGACCGTCAGGTTGCCCGCGCCGCCGAGCGCCGCGATGTAGCGCTGCGCGCGCGGTGCGACAGCCGCCGCGCCAGCCGCCGGTGCGGCGAAACCGCCCGCTGCGTACGACTCGGCTGCGGCGTCGGCCGACGCCGGTTCACGGCCCGGCGTGGCCATGTTGAACTTGCGGATGAAGAAGCGGAACAGCCCGTAGTACGCAACGCCGTACGCGATGCCGAGCGGAATCGCGATCCAGCCCTTCGTCGACAGCCCGTAATTCAGCACGTAGTCGATCGCGCCGGCCGAGAACGTGAAGCCGAGCTTCACGTCGAGCAACTGGCAGATCGCGAGCGACAGCCCGGTGAGCACCGCGTGGATCACGTACAGCACCGGCGCGAGGAACATGAAGCTGAATTCGATCGGCTCGGTCACGCCCGTCAGGAACGACGTGAGCGCCATCGAGAACAGCAGGCCGCCGACCATCGCGCGACGCTCCTTCGGCGCTTCGTGCAGCATCGCGAGACACGCGGCCGGCAGGCCGAACATCATGATCGGGAAGAAGCCGGCCATGAAGGTGCCCGCGGTCGGATCGCCCGCGAAGAAGCGGTGCAGGTCGCCGTGCACGATCTCGCCGCCGGCCGGCGGCGTGAAGTTGCCGAACACGAACCACGCGAGCGAGTTGATGATGTGGTGCAGGCCCGTGACGAGCAGCAGGCGGTTCAGGAAACCGAACACGAACGCACCGATCGCGCCCGCGGTCGTGAGCCACTGGCCGGCCGCGTCGATCAGATGCTGGACCGGCTGCCACACGTACCCGAATACGATCCCGAGTATCACGCACACCAGCCCCGTGATGATCGGCACGAACCGTTTGCCGCCGAAGAACGCGAGGTAGTCGGGCAGCTTGATGTCCTTGTAGCGGTTGTACAGCAGGCCCGCGACGACACCCGCGATGATCCCGGACAGCACGCCCATGTTCAGCTTGGGATCGATGTCCTTCATGATCGCGGTTTCGATCAGGTAGCCGATCGCGCCCGCGAGTGCCGCCACGCCGTTGTTGTCCTTCGCGAAACCGACCGCCACGCCGATCGCGAACAGGAGCGGCAGGTTGTCGAAGATCGCGCCGCCGGCGTCGGCGATCATCTTGATGTTGAACACATCCGGCTGTCCGAGCCGCAGCAGAATGCCGGCAACCGGCAACACCGCGATCGGCAGCATCAGCGCCCGGCCCAGGCCCTGTATCTTCAGAAACGGATTCCCGTCCATTCAGTCCTCCAGTCCATGTCTCGTCATTAATCGTCGTTGAGTGAATTGCTTTCGGGGTGAAACGGGTCGCGCGAGCGCCGTCGACGTTCAGTCGAGCGGCCAGACCTCGCGGCTTGCTGCCCTTACCGCCTGTGCCGAGTCGAGTGCGAGCAGATCCTGCGCACGCTGGCGACACAGCTGGTAATCGAGACGGCGCACGCGCGCCTTGATGCCCGGCACCGACACCGGGTCGACCGACAGTTCGGTCACGCCGAGGCCGACGAGGATCGGCACCGCGAGCGGATCGCCGCCCAGCGCGCCGCACACGCCGACCCACTTGCCGTGCCTCGCCGCACCGCGCACCGCGATGTCGATCAGGCGCAGCACGGCCGGATGCAGGCCGTCGGACTGCGCGGCCAGATCGGCCTGGCAACGGTCCATCGCGAGCGTGTACTGCGTCAGGTCGTTGGTGCCGATCGACAGGAAATCCGCGTGCTGCGCGAGCTGGTCGGCGAGCAGCGCCGCCGACGGCACCTCGATCATCGCGCCGACCTCGATCGGCTCGGTGCGGCCCTGCGCCTGCGCGAATTCGTCGATGCGCTTGCGCAGCCGCACGAGTTCGCCCGCATCGGTCACCATCGGCAGCAGGATGCGCACCGCGCCGAACGGCTTCACCGCGAGCAGGCCCTGCAGTTGATCGTCGAGCAGATCGGGGCGCACCTGCGCGAGGCGGATGCCGCGCAGGCCGAGCGCCGGGTTCGGTTCCGGCGGCAGCGTCAGGTAGTCGACTTCCTTGTCGGCGCCGACGTCGAGCGTGCGGATGATCGCGGTGCGGCCCTGCAGCGCGTCGACGATCGACTGGTAGCTCTGCTGGTGTTCGACGACGGTCGGCGCGGCCTGGCGATGGATGAACATCAGCTCGGTGCGCAGCAGGCCGACGGCGTCCGCGCCGTTGTCGACCGCGGTGTTCGCGTCGTCGAGCGTCGCGATGTTCGCGGCGACCTCGATCGCGCGGCCGTCGGTGGTCGCGGCGGCGGCGCCGGCCGTCTGCCGGTTCGCTTCGCGCACGCCATCGAGGCGCTGGCGCTCGTGGCGCGCGCGTTCGACGTCGAGTGCGGTCGGCGCATGTTCGAGACGGCCCGCGCTCGCATCGACGACGACCTGCGTGCCGTCCGGAATCGCGTACAGTGCGTCGCCGACCGCGACGAGCGCCGGAATGCCGAGCTGGCGCGCGATGATCGCCGCATGCGACGTCGCGCCGCCGCGTGCCATCACGAGCGCGGTCACGCGCTGGCGATCGAGCGACGACAGGTCCGACGGCGTGAATTCCTCGGCGGCGAGCACGGCCTCGCCGGGCAGTGCGCGCGTCGCGCCGCTCGTATGGCCGAGCGCGCGCAGCACGCGCTTCTCGATGTCGCGCAGGTCGGCCGCGCGCTCGGCGAGCAGCGCGTCGTCGAGCCTCGACAGCGTGTCGATCTGCGTGCGGATCGTCGCGCGCCACGCGAAGCCCGCGCTCTTGCCGAGGCTGATCTGATCGCGCGCCGCATCGACCAGTGTCGGATCTTCGAGCAGCACGCGATGCACCGCGAAGATCCCCGCCTCGCCGACCGCGCCGCGCGCCGATGCGTTGCGCACCGTTTCGTCGAGTTCGGCATCGACCGCCTTCAGCGCCTGGTCGAGCCGGCGGCTTTCCGATGCCGGCGTGCCGGTTGCCTGTTCGGGCGGCACGATGTCCGCATCGTCGAGACGCACCAGCGTGCCGACCGCGATGCCGGGCGCCGCGCACACGCCCGCGAGCGTGTTCGGGTCAAGTGCCGCGCCGGTGTTGTGCACGACCGGCTGCGGTGCCGGCGAACGCAGCCGCGCCGGCTTCTCCTCGACTTCGCCGTGCGCTTCGCGCAGCAGTTCGTGTTCGACCGCGTCGACGGCTTGCTGCGCATGCGCGCCGCGGCCGATCAGTTCGATCGTCGCGCCTTCGCCGGCGCCGAGGCCGAGCAGGCCCACGACGCTCGCGATCGACGCCTTGCGGCCGTCGAACTGCACGTCGACCGTCGCATCGAAGCCGCGTACGGATTCGCGCGCCCGCGCGGCCGGGCGGGCATGCAGGCCGCCCGGTTGCGTCAGCACGATCTCGCGGCGCACTTCATTCATCGCCGCCGCGCCGGCCCGCGCCGCTTGCGCGGCGGCTTCGCCCTTGCCGCGCAGCGTCAGGAGCGCCGTCTCGCCGGCCGTCGCGAAGCCGCTCGCGCGCTCGACGACGTCGAACGCGTCGGAGTTCGCAATCGCGATCACCGACACCAGCGAATGCGCGCTGCGCGCGACCGTGTCCTGATCGAACTCGATCAGCAGGTCGCCCGCCGCGACGCGCGCGCCGGCTTCGACGTGCGCGGTGAAGCCCTGCCCGTTCAGCTCGACGGTGTCGATGCCGATGTGCAGCAGCACTTCGGCGCCTTGCGGCGTCGTGATCGTCACGGCATGGCCGGTGCGCGCGAGATGCGACACGACGCCGGCGCACGGCGCGACGAGCCGGCCCGCGAGCGGGTCGATGCCGATGCCGTCGCCGAACATCCCGCCGGAGAACACCGGATCGGGCACGTCGGCCAGCGCGACGATCGGCCCGGTCAAGGGGCTGAGCAGGACGATCGGATCATGGGTGGAACTCTTCAACTGGGACTCCTCGGCGCGTCTCATCGGCTGTCTCGGCTATCAGTGCGTTTCGGTGACTTTGTTCAGGTGGCGCGGCGTGTCGGGATTGCGGCCGCGCGCGACGGCGAGATCCGCCGCCATCACGTAGAACGAAAGAATGGCGGCGATCGGGTCGAGCGCCGAATGGGCGGACTGCGCGAGCGGCAGGGTCGCGCCGGGCGTGCCGGCGGGTGCCGCGAGCAGCACGGCGGCGCCGCGCGCGCGCATGTCCTGCGCGAGCTGCAGCAGCCCGGCCTGCTCGGGCCCCGGCGGCGCGAACACGAGCAGCGGATAGTCGCGGTCGATCAGCTCCATCGGGCCGTGACGGACCTCGGCGCTCGAGAACGCCTCGGCCTGGATGCCGGAGGTTTCCTTCAGCTTCAGCGCGGCTTCCTGCGCGATCGCAAGGCCCAGCCCGCGGCCGATCACGATCATCCGTTCGATGCCCGCGAGCGCGGCGACGGCCGGCGACCAGTCGAGCTGGCCGGCTTGCGCGAGCACGTCGGGCAGGCCGCGCAATGCGGCGATCAGCGCGGCGTCGCGCTGCCAGTGAGCAACGATCTGCGCGGACAGCGACAGCATCGCGATATAGCTCTTGGTCGCGGCGACCGACAGTTCGGGGCCGGCCAGCAGCGGCAGCTGGTGCTCGCACGCGTCGGCGAGCGGCGACGGCAGCACGTTCACGGCGGCGACGGTGCGTGCGCCGGCTTCGCGCAACGCGGCCATCGTGTTGACGAGGTCGGGGCTCTTGCCCGACTGGGAGAACGCGAGCGCGAGCTGGTCCTGCACCTTCAGTGGCGCCTGCTGCAGCGTCGCGACCGACATCGGCAGCGACGCGACGGGCACGCCGAGGCGGCTCATCGTCAGACTCGCGAAATAGCTGGCGGCGTGATCCGAGCTGCCGCGAGCGACCGTCAGCGCGACGGCCGGCGGATGGTCGAGCAGTTGGCCGGCGAGCGCTTCGACGCGCGTGGTGTCGGCGAGTTGCGCGGCGACGACCTGGGCGGACTCGCGCGCTTCCTTAAGCATATTCGACAATCGATTCTCCTTCGACGTAGGTCGCGGTGAGGTTCAGGTCGCGGTCGAACACCGCGAGGTCGGCCCATGCGCCGCGCGCGAGGCGGCCGCGATCGGTGACGCCGAGATAGTCGGCCGCATAGCGCGACATCCGGTTCGATACGTCGGCGATCGGCAGGCCGAGCGACACGAGGTTGCGCAGCGCCTGGTCCATCGTCAGCGTGCTGCCGGCGAGCGTGCCGTCGGCGAGCCGCACGCCGCCGAGGCACTTCGTCACGTGCTGGCTGCCGAGCCGGTATTCGCCGTCGGGCATGCCGGTCGCGGACGTGCTGTCGGTCACGACGTACAGGCGCGGGATCGCGCGCAGCGCCGCCCGGATCGCGCCCGGATGCACGTGCAGCAGGTCGGGGATGATTTCCGCGTATTCGGCGTGCGCAAGCGCCGCGCCGACGAGGCCCGGGTTGCGGTGATGCAGCGGCGACATCGCGTTGAACAGGTGCGTGAAGCCGCACGCGCCGTGCTTGAGCGCGGCGACGGCGTCGTCGTAGGTCGCGAGCGAGTGGCCGAGCTGCACGCGCACGCCGCGCGCGGCCATCTCGCCGATGATCTCGATGTGGCCGGCGATTTCCGGCGCGAGCGTGACGACGCGGATCGGCGCGATCGACAGGTACTTCAGCACTTCGTCGAGCACGGCCGACACGGCCGCGTCCGGCTGCGCGCCGAGCTTGCCGGGGTTGATGTACGGGCCCTCGAGGTGCACGCCGAGCACGCGCGCGCCGCCGGGCGTACGGGTGCGCGCGACCGTGCCGAGGTTCGCGACGACCTGCATCAGCTCGTCGCGCGGCGCGGTCATCGTCGTCGCGAGCAGGCTCGTCGTGCCGAACTGCGCGTGCGTGCGCGCGATCGTCTGGATCGCATCGCCGCCTTCCATCACGTCGGCGCCGCCGCCGCCGTGCACGTGCAGGTCGATGAAGCCAGGCAGGATGTACGGCGCGTCGTTGTTCGCGGGATCGGCGGGCGTGCCGTCGAGCGTGGTGATGCGGCCGTTCTCGCTGTGGAGCGAACCGTGAATCCAGCCGTCGGGGGTAAGGATGTTGCCAGTCAGCATGACGTTTCTCTTGATGATCCGGTGACGCGGATATCCGCGTCGCGATTTGCAAATCCGGTGCGACGCGTTACGCTCGATTGCGTTCCGTTGCGTGTCGCCGCGGGTGGCGCGCGGGCAGTCTCGCGCGTCAGCGTTTCAGTTCGGCGACGAAGTCGTAATAGTCGTCGCGGCAATACGTTTCGCTCACTTCGATCGCGCGCTGGTCGGCGCCGTAGCCGATGCGCGTGATCACGAGCAGGGCCGAGCCCGGCTTCACCGCCATCCACTTCGCGATCTCGTGCGTCGCGTTCGCCGCGCGAAAGTGCTGCAGCGCGCGCACGACGGTCATCCCGCGCGCGTCGAGGTATTCGTACAGCGACGCGCCGAGCACCTGCGGATCCGGCACCACCGCGGCCGGCAGCGTCGAATGTTCGACGGCCATCACGATGCCGTCCGCGCGGCGCAGCCGTTCGAGCCGCGCGACCGTCGCGCCCGGCGCGAGGCCGAGGCGCGTGATCTCGTCGCGGGTCGCGGCGCGCAACGTGCGCGACAGCCACACCGAATCGGGCAGGAAGCCGCGCTGCTGCATCTTCGCGGTGAAGCCGACGAGACGCGACAGCGGATCGGCAACCCGCGGCGTGATGAAGCTGCCCGCGCCGCGCGCCCGCTTGATCAACCCCTGCTCGACCAGCAGCGCGAGCGCACGGCGGGCCGTGATCCGCGACACGCCGACCGACACCGACAGCAGCCGCTCCGACGGCAGCGCCTCGCCGGCCCGCCATGCGCCGGCGTGAATCGCGCTCGCCAGGTTGCGGGCGAGCTGCAGATACAGCGGCGTGTCGTTGACGGGATCGGGCGCCAGTTCGGACCAGCCGGTTTCCATGTGCCTCCGGGTGTCGGACGACGGTCTCGGACCGTCGAAAGTGAACGCATTATATAACCACCATAATACCAGTCAACGAACTGGTATTAGCGATGCGGAAATCGCGGGAAGCCTTGCCAGGCAAGCGGTTTAGTAGCCAGAAAGCCTTTGTTTACAATGCGATGCGGGATAGGGATTTACCCGGATTGGTATCCGGGGGGACAGTTCCAGTGCCGGATCTGCCGGCCTTGGAGGGCTGAAAACGATACCTGGATAGGACCAGTTAAACCGACTGGTATGCATCGAGCGGCAACGCGCGGGCGGCGGGCCGGCGCGCTGCGTCAGTGGAATTCGCGGCTCGATGTGCGCAGGCCGCCGAGCAGCGGCGTCAGATCCTCGAAGTGCTGCACGACGAGGTGCCGCACGTCGCTCGCGACCTGCCACACGCCCGACGCGGCGAGCAGCCGCGAATCGAGGGTTTCGCGGCGCTGCCGCGCGAGCAGCTCGGGCCGGACGATCAGGTTCACGCAGCCCGTTTCGTCCTCGAGCGTCATGAACATCACGCCTTTCGCGGTGCCCGGCATCTGCCGCGCGGTCACGAGCCCGCACGCGCGCGCGAGCCGGCCGTCGGGGCGGTCGTGCAATTCGGCCGCGGACGACAGCCGCCGCGCGCGCAACGCGGGCCGCAGCAGCGCGACGGGGTGGCGGTTCAGCGTGAGGCCGGTGGTGTGATAGTCGGCGAGGATGTCGTCGGCTTCCGACGGCGCGCCGAGTGCCGGCTTCTCCGCTTCGTCGATCGTCGCGGTCGCGAGCAGGTCGCGTTCGGGTGCCGCTGCAACCGCTTGCCACAGCGCATCGCGGCGATGGCCGGCGAGCGTTGCAAGCGCGTTCGCGGCGGCGAGCGCTTCGAGATCGCGCCGTTCGAGTTGAGCGCGGCGCGCGAGGGTGTCGACGTTGTCGAACGGGCCGGCCGCCGTGCGTGCGGCTTCGATGCGGCGCGCGGCAGCTTCGCCGAGGCCGCGCACGAGCGACAGGCCGAGCCGCACGGCCGGCTGGCCGTGCGGCGGCGGCTGGTCGGGCAACGCTTCGAGCGATGCTTCCCAGGTGCTTTGCGTCACGTCGATGGGCAGCACCTGCACGCCGTGGCGCTTCGCGTCCTGCACGAGTTGCGACGGCGGGTAGAAACCCATCGGCTGGCTGTTCAGCAGCGCAGCGAGGAAGATGGCCGGTTCGTGGCATTTGAGCCAACTGCTGGCGTACGCGAGTTTCGCGAAGCTTGCTGCGTGGCTTTCGGGGAAACCGTAATCGCCGAAACCCTTGATCTGTTCGAAGATCTGCTCGGCGAAGTCGGGCGGATAGTCGCGCTCGCGCATCCCATCGACGATCTTGCGGTGATATTTCTCGAGATTGCCCTTGCGCTTCCACGCGGCCATCGCGCGGCGCAGTTCGTCAGCCTCGCCGGGCGTGAAGCCTGCCGCGATCATCGCGATCTGCATCACCTGTTCCTGGAAGATCGGCACGCCGTATGTACGCTCGAGCGCCGGCTTCAAGTTCTCCTTTGGATAACTGACCTTTTCGATTCCCTGGCGGCGTTTCAGATAGGGATGCACTGCCCCGCCCTGGATCGGTCCCGGCCGCACGATCGCAACCTCGATCACCAGATCGTAGTAAGTCCGCGGGCGCAAGCGCGGCAGCATCGACATCTGCGCGCGCGATTCGATCTGGAACACGCCGACCGTATCGGCACGGCAGATCATGTCGTAGGTCGCCTTGTCATCCTGCGGAATGTGTTTCAGCGTGAACGGTTCACCATCCGGCTCCGGCGGCCCGCGCCACGCAGTGCGCATGTCGAATGCGCGATGAAGCGCCGACAGCATGCCGAGCGCCAGCACATCTACCTTCATCAGCCCGAGTGCTTCGAGATCGTCCTTGTCCCACTGGATCACGCGCCGTCCGCCCATCGCCGCGTTCTCGACCGGCACGAGCCGCGTGAGCTTGCCGCGGCTGATCACGAAACCGCCCGAGTGCTGCGACAGGTGGCGTGGAAAGTTCAGCAGCCGCGCGGCGAGCCGGGCCCACGCCAGGATGAGCGGCGTCTCGGGATCGAGCCCGAGCATCGAGAATTGCTGCAGCAGGTCGCGGCTGCCGTCGAACCAGCGGTGCGCTTTCGCGACGCGATCGACCAGCATCGGATCGACGCCGAGCGCCTTGCCGGTTTCACGCAGCACGCCACGCGGGCGATAGGTCGATACGGCGGCGGCGAGTGCGGCGCGGTTGTGCCCGTATTTTTCGTAGATATGCTGAATCACTTCTTCCCGGCGCTGATGCTCGAAGTCGACGTCGATGTCGGGCGGCTCGCCTCGCTCCGCGCTGATGAAGCGTTCGAACAGCATCGTGCTCTGCTCGGGATTCACCTCGGTGATACCGAGGCAGAAGCAGACGACCGAGTTCGCCGCCGAGCCTCGCCCCTGGCACAGGATGTTCCGGCTGCGCGCGTATTTGACGATGTCGTAGACGGTCAGGAAGAATGGTTCGTAGCTCAGTTGCGCGATCAGGTCGAGTTCATACCGGATCTGCTTCGCCACTTTCTCCGGAATGCCGTTCGGATAGCGCTCGGCCGCCCCTGCCAGGGTTTCCTGTTCCAGATAGCGCGTCGGCGTGAGCCCTTTCGGCACGATTTCGTCGGGATACTCGTAGCGCAGCGAGTCAAGTTTGAAATCGCACGTATCGAGAATCGTGCAGGTCTCCTCGATCTCCGCCGGCGAATACAGATTCCCGATCCGGTTCCGCGCGCGCAAATGCTGTTCCGCATTCGGCGCAAGCGCATACCCGCATTCGGAGACCGGCATTCCGACGCGAATCGCCGTCATCACGTCCTGCAGTTCCTTGCACGAGCGCCGGTGCATCGTCACGTCGCCCAGCGCGACGATGCGCACGCCACGCCGCTCACCAGCCGCACGAATCTCCTCGCGCTGCGCACCGTCCAGCGCGCGCTGCAATTGCACGAGCCCGAGCCGCGCACGCTCGCCGAACGTCGTGCGAAACCACGCGACCTGCGCATCGAGTACATCAGCACGCACCGGATACGTCGGCACGAGAATCGCGCAGCAGTCAGGCATGCCGCGCAAGTGTGCAAACTCCGCTGGCGGCGCCGACAGCATGCGCGACGTCAGCTTGTAAGTCCCCTTCGGCGCTTCCATCCGCCGCCACGAGATCAGCTCGGACAGATTGCCGTAGCCTTCACGATTCTGCGCAAGCAACACGAGCCCGAACGCACCGGGGCCGGGATCGTGGCCGGGTGCGACTTCATCCGGCGTGACGTCGAAATACGAACCGATGACGAGCGGCAGCCCTTTCGCCTTCGCCGCGACGTGCATGCGCGGTGCACCGGCGAGCGAGCATTCGTCGGTGATCGCGATCCCGCGATAGCCGAGCTCGACCGCACGCTCGACCAGTTCCTCCGCATGCGACGCGCCATGCAGGAACGAAAAGTTCGAACGACAGAACAACTCCGCGTAATCGGGCAGCCAGCTGAATTCCGCAACCATCTCCGTTCACCCGAACAGGCCGTGCAGGAACCAGCGCGGCTCGGCCTCGCTCCCCGCACGCGCCTTGAACACCCAGTAGCATGCACCGGCCTCGTCCTGCGCGACGCAGTAATCGCGCGCAGCGAGCTGGCCATCGAACCACCCGGCCTCGATCCGTTCCACCGACGACATCATCCTCAGCGGCGTATGAAATACCGGACGCTCCCCATGCATCAACAACGGCAGCGGCTCCGCCAGCAACCACGCGGGCCTCGGCGGCACGGCCGGCGGCCCGGCAGCCGGCTTGCCGGCCTGCGCGTCGAGCGGCAGCCAGCGGTTCGCGGCCTCGGGCCGGTGATCGGCGACGGGCGCCGCGCGCAACACGTTGTCCGCGCCGAGCCGCGCGACCAGCAGCTCGAACAGCCGCGCACGCGTCTCGCGCGTGCCGCCCGGCTCGGGGAACAGATCGTCGGCCGGCGGCGCGACCGATTCGACGCGCGTGGCCTTCAGGCGCACCGCGATCACCGCGGCCGGCAACTCCACGCGCGCGAGCCGCTCGCCGAGCAGCCGCATGAAGTGCGCCTCGTCGCGCACGGGTGCCGCGAATGCGAGTTCGAGCGGCGTCGGCGGCACGGCCTGGCGGCCGCGCTCGTGCTCGAGATCGAACGTCATCGCGGCCAGTGACAGGTGCCGCGCGGCCAGCCAGCCGCAGAGCTGCACGACGAGCCGCCGCGCAACGAACAGCACGGCTTCCGCGTATTCGACGCGCTCCTGCAGTTCGAGCCGCACGTCGAACACCGGCGGCACCGCCATCCACGCAAGCGGCTCGACCGCATCGCCATACGCGCGATCGAGCGCGGCCAGCAGCGCGGGACCGCAGCGGCGCTGCAGCCCCGCGCGCGGCAGGCCGCGCAGATCGGCGAGCGTGCGGCAACCGAGGCCGTCGAACCAGCCTGCATATGGACGCGCGTCGGGCAGCAGCGCGCATGGCAGCCGGTCGAGCACGCGCACGAGCGACGCTTGCCCGGCGACGCGGCGCCGGATGCGTGCACGGGCCGACACGCGCGCAAGCAGCCACGCGCCGCCCCCGGTCGGTGCGGCAGACAGGCGCGCCGCATAACCGAGCGCCGCGAGCGTCGCACGTACCTGGCGGCACAGCGACGGCAATCCGCCAAACAGGCGCAGGCTCGGGCCGACATCCACGATCAGCGTGGCTTCGTCGTCGAGCGCGACGCACGGCGAGAAGCGCAGCAACGCGAGCGCGACCGCGCGCAGCGCATCGGCCTCGCGGGCGGGATCGCGTTCGACGAGCTGCGTGTGCGGCGCGAGCGTGAGCACGCCGCCGCGCTTCATGCCCGCGCGCACGCCCTGCCGGCGCGCGGCTGCGTCGGCGATCAGCACGACACCCTGCTCGAGCACCGCACGGCCGGCGTCGCCGGCCTCGCCGTCAGACGGAGGCGCGACGCACACGTCGAGCGGCAGGCGCGGCAGATGGATGCCGAGCAAGACGCGCATAGCGACTCTCCACGATGGGCGACGGCAGGTCGAGCACGAGTGGCTCGCTGCGGGCGGGGCCGCGCCGCTTGACGATGTCGAGCGACACGCCGCCCGGCACCGGGTACAGCGCGACCCGCAGCACGGCCGGCGACGGTTGCCGCTCGGCCGACAGCGGGCGCAGCATCACGAACAGCGTGTCGCCCGTGCGCGCGGCCGCGAGATGCAGGCGCCGCAGCGCATCGGGCCGCGCGTCCTGCCACAGCAGCAGCGCGCCGCAACAGCCGGTCTTGAGTGCCTGCTCGGCAGCCCACAGCGCATCCGTGCGGCTGCCGGCGCGCAGCCACAGCAGCGCGTCGGCCGGCACGCCGAGACTAGCGAGCGCGGTGGCATGCGGCGACTGTGGCGGCGCGACGAGCGCGAGCGGGCGCCGCGCGCTGACGGTACGCGCGAGCGCGGGCGCGAGCAGCCGCATTTCGCCACAGCCCGGCTGCGCGGCCAGCAGCTCGACGAGCCCGCCGACCGGCCAGCCGCCGCCCGGCAACTCGGCGGACAGCGATGCAAAGCCCGTGTCGATCGTGCGCGGGCCGCCACGCGCGAGCTGCGAGCCGCGCCACAGCGACGGATGAAGGGATTCGGGAGAAACGGAGGATGCGAGCATGACGCCACCCACAAGTCGGGTAGCAGCGACGCATTGCTGCGCCGCCGCCCCCTAAGAACCGTACGTGCGAGTTTCCCCGCATACGGCTCAAGCCTCTATAAGGCCAGTGATTAAACCAACCCGGCGGCACCACGTACCGACCGGCCTATGTACCTGCTTCATGGCAGCGTGCAGACTAGCTGCGGCCGTTGCCCTTGCGACGTGCCCGGGAGATCCGACTTCGAATCGCAGCGCGCTGCGCAAAGTAGGTGTACCACTCACGATCGTAGGGATTGGCGTCCGATTGGACTTTCGGATGTCGTTCGATGGGTGTACTCGCCGCTGTCCGGAGAGACCGGAGGATAGGGCGTCCGTTATCGTCCACATGATCAGTGGCGACGGCAAATACCCATTGCCTTAGCCCAATCCGATGAAAGTAACGTTGCCGCACCCATTCCGCAGGCTTCTTGGGATGGCGTCGCTTGGCCCATTGCCATATTGCGTACCAGATATGGCTGTCCACGCGGGTGAAGGCTTCCTGTGCAACGACGTGACGGTGGTACATTGCCCAGCCGGTGATCACAGGATTGAGGGCGTCGATCAGCACGTCCTGCGGTGCTGGTCTTAGCCTTCGGATGATGTCTCGAACCTTTTGCAGGAAGGACTGCACGTTCTTCCGCGCCGGCTTGATAAGCAGTTTCTTGCCGTATCGCCGGACGTTCTGGCCAAGGAAATCATAGCCTTCCGTCAGGTGGGTGATCTTCGTCTTCTCCGGGGCGAGTTCCAGTCCTCGAGATGCAAGAAACGTGGTGACTGCCGGGGTGACTGTGTCCTGCAACACTTCCCGACTCACTCCAGTGATGACGAAGTCGTCGGCGTATCGCACGAGATTGACCTTGTGAGCTACGCGATGTGACGGATATTTGAAAACGGACGATAAAACCTTGTCCAGCCCGTTCAGCGCAAAGTTGGCGAGCACAGGGCTGATGATGCCGCCCTGTGGCGTCCCTTCGGTCGTCCTCGCGAATACACCGTCCTTCAAGTAACCGGCCCTCAGCCATTTCGCCAACACGGCCTTGTCCGTCGGCACGTGCTTTAAGAGCCACGCATGGTCGATGTTGTCGAAGCAGCCGCGGATGTCCGCTTCGAGAATCCACTGCGCCGAGACCCGTGCGCCCCGGTCTTTTGGGTTGCCGTGGTATCGGGCGTTCATGAAGCATTGCGCTATCGCGTCATGGGTAGATCGCTCTTTTCGGAATCCATAGGATTGTCCATCAGAGATCGTTTCGGATACGGGGTCGAGGGCGAGCAGGTGAAGGGCCTGCATCGCCCGATCTCGCATCGTGGGGATGCTCAGCGGGCGCAGCTTGCCGGTACTCTTGGGTATATAGATACGCTTCAGCGGCAGCGGTTGATACCCACACCGCGTCAGCGAGCCTATTGCCATGTATTTGGCATCCGGGGTCGACCAAAGCACTTTGTCAACGCCCGGTGTACGTTTGCCTTGGTTTTCCGTCACTCGTTTAACGGCTAACGCTTTGCCGTAGAACGAGGTGGTCAGTAGCCGTTGCAGAGCCTTGACCCTGTTCCAGCGACCGGCCTGTGTCGCCTTCACGATACGCGCTTGCATTCTTTTGACCATGGCGTGGGCCGCGTCCCAGTCGATGCTGTGCCACGACGTACCTTGGTCGGCCAGTGCACACGTTGACAGCCCGTTCATTTGCTTTCTCGCCTTCAAAGATTACGCAAGTTATCTCGTGATGAGAGACCAGTTGGAAGTCTGCCCACTTTCGTGTCGAGCGATGTTTCAGCTCGTATCCCGGCCATTACGGCCTGGCGTTCGCTTTCTCCAACCTCCTTTACCCGCTCCGCCCGCAGCCTCCCTCGCGGTTGGCCTGCCCCTGGGGGCGACGAGATGGGCTTACCCTGTTCCGCTGTCGCAACGGGATGACGACGGTTTCCTCTTTACGCCGGCGACACCGTGGTCTGCGTGCATTCACCACAGACTGAATGCACCCGGTCGCGTAGCTTTTGCCCTCAGCCTGTCAGCATCTTTGGCTGGACTGTAATCACGACGCTTGCGAGAATTCACTTCCGTTAACCGTGCCACCCGAGCCCTTCCGGCTCCCGCGTCGATGCTTGCAGGTGTCGCCTTCGCCTCGCGGCTCGGGCTAGGCCTTGCGGCCCCAGTCGTTGTCCTCGATGCTCCGCACCCCGCCGTTACCAGCGACGCACGATCGAGTAGGCTACTGCTGGCAGAACAGCAGGTCCCGTCCAATTGCTATTGGCGAGACAGTTGTGATAGCGACTTTGCAGGTCGCGCCTGTATG
>NZ_JBQEON010000040.1:0-64299 GCF_052045245.1 Burkholderia sp. 22313 | reverse complement strand
GCTACGACGGGGCGGACGATCGGACGACGTGCGGCGATCGCCGAAACTGCGCTTCGCACCCTCGCTGGCTGCGTTGTCGCGATAGGACGGGCGCTTGCTGTCGTCACCACCTACGCGGCGCGGCCGTGCATCGTCATCGCTACGACGGGGCGGACGATCGGACGACGTGCGGCGATCGCCGAAACTGCGCTTCGCACCTTCGCTGGCTGCGTTGTCGCGATACGGTGCACGCGCGCCACGGTCGGCGCCGCCGTCACGCGGCGCGCGCTGGGCCGGTGCGCGCTCCGCGCCTGCGGAACCGCGCGGCTTGAACGCGCGTTCGCCGGCCGCCGCGGGCGCCTGCTTCGGGCGGGCTGGCTTGTCCCCGGCGGGCGGTGCCGCAGGGCGCACCGCCTTGCGGGCGACGAGGCTGCCGGAGCGGACAGGGGCGCGGGTCGGCGACGCCGGCTTCGGATTCTTGACGGTTAATTTGGTGCGCATAAACGCTGGGATTCATTCAGACTGCGATCGCGCGCAGCAATTCGGTTTCGAGCTGGATCTGCAGGCGGTTGTCGGACAGGCCGGCACCCGCAAGCAGAAAGATGTCCTCGACGCGTTCGCCGAGCGTATTGATCCGCGCCGCATGGACGCCGATCCGATGCTCGGCCAGCACGCGCGCGATCGAATAGAGAAGGCCCGGCCGGTCGTTGGCGGACACGGACAGGATGTAATACTGGCCGCGCTCGTCGGCCCGGAGGTCGACGCGCGGCGTGATCGGAAACGTCCGGGACAGCCGCGACAGGCGGCCCTTGGACGGTTCCGGCAGCGACGCGGTATCGGCCAGGCGCGTCGCGAGTTGCTGTTCGACGAGATTCGCGATGTCGCGGTAGCGCACGTCGCGTTCGGTCTGCGTGACGATGAAGTTGTCGAGCGCATAGCCGTGCCGCGTCGTGCTCACGCGTGCATCGAGCACCGACAGCCCGTTGCGGTCGAAGTACGCGCAGATGCCCGCGAACAGGTCGGGGCGGTCCTTCACGTAGACGAGCACCTGCAGCGCGTCGCCGATCGGCGATGGCCGCGCACGCACGATCGCGGTTTCGGCATTCACGTGCCGGTACAGCACGCGCGTCTGCCATGCGATGTCGGCCGCGTCGTGACGCAGGAAGAAGCCGACGTCGAGCTGATTCCACAATGCGCGGTGCGCGTCGTCGGGCACCGTCTCGAGGCGCAGCAGCGCGAGCGCCTGCTCCTGACGCGACTTCAGTTCCGAATGCGCGTCGGGGTTGGCGCCGCCGAGCACGGCGAGCGTGATGCGGTATAGGTCCTCGAGCAGCTTGCCCTTCCACGTGTTCCACACCTTCGGGCTCGTGCCGCGGATATCGGCGACGGTCAGCAGGTAGAGCGCGGTCAGGTGCCGTTCGTTGCCGACGACTTCGGCGAAGCGCTTGATGACTTCCGGATCGCTCGTGTCCTGCTTCTGTGCGACCTGGCTCATCGTCAGGTGGTGCTGGACGAGCCACACGATCAGCGCCGCGTCGTCGCCGGCGATCCCGTGCTCGCGGCAGAAGCGCCGCGCGTCGGCCATCCCGAGCGTCGAGTGATCGCCGCCGCGGCCTTTCGCGATGTCGTGGAACAGCGCCGCGACATACAGCACCCACGGGCGCTCGAAATTGCCGATCAGCTGGCTGCAGAACGGGTACTCGTGCGCATGCTCGGCCACCGCGAAGCGGCGGATGTTGCGCAACACCATCAGGATGTGCTGGTCGACCGTGTACACGTGATACAGGTCGTGCTGCATCTGGCCGACGATGCGGCGGAAATTCAGCAGGTAGCGGCCGAGCACGCTCGTCTGGTTCATCAGCCGGAACGCATGCGTGATGCCCTCGGGCTGCTGCAGGATCTGCATGAACGTGCGGCGGTTCTGCGGATCGCGCCGCCACGTGTTGTTCATGATCTCGCGCGAGTTGTACAGCGCGCGCAGCGTGCGGGCGGACAGGCCCTTCACGCCACGGGTCGTCTCATACAGCACGAACGCTTCGAGGATCGCGTCGGGGTGGCGTTCGAACACGCCGTCGTCGACGATCTCGAGCATGCCCTGCTTCTCGACGAAGCGATCGGGCGACAGCACGCGCGTGATGCCGCTCGTCGCGGGGAACAGCTGCGCCTCGATGTTCTGGATCAGGATCGTGGCGAGCTGCGTGACGGCCTTCGCCGCCCAGTAGTAGCGGCGCATCAGCTGCTCGCTTGCTCGCTTGGCCTGCGTCGGCCGGTAGCCGAAGCTCTCGGCCGCCTGCGTCTGCAGGTCGAACACGAGCATGTCCTGACGGCGGCCGGCAATCACGTGCAGCCGCGCGCGCAGCGTCTTCAGGAATCCTTCGTTGCGGCGCAGCTCACGCGCCTCGCGCTCGGTGATGAGCCCGCGCGTATCGAGTTCGTGCCAGCTGCTGCCGAAGCCGGCCGCGCGCGCGATCCACAGGATCGTCTGCAGGTCGCGCAGCCCGCCGGGGCTTTCCTTCACGTTCGGCTCCAGGCTGTAGGGCGTGTCCTGGAACTTCGCGTGGCGCTGGCGCATCTCGAGCACCTTCGCGGTGAAGAATGCGCGCGCGTCGAGCGCCTCGTGATAGCGCACCGTGAAACGCTCGAACAGCGCGGTGCTGCCGACGATGCGGCGTGCCTCGAGCAGCGAGGTCTGCACGGTGACGTCCTGCGACGCTTCCTCGATGCATTGCGCGACCGTGCGCACGCTGCTGCCGATCTCGAGGCCGAGATCCCATGCCATGCCGATGAAGCGCTCGATGCGCGCGTCGAGCGCCGGGTCGTGCGTGTCGGGCAGCAGCACGAGGATGTCGACGTCGGAGTGGGGCGCGAGCTCGCCGCGCCCGTAGCCGCCGACGGCGACGAGCGCGAGTGTCGCCGGCAGCCCGCATTCTTCCCACACGCGCTTGAGCGCTTCGTCGGTGAGTTTCGACAACGCGTGCATCAGCGACGCGACGTTCGTCGCGCGGCGAAAGCGCTCGAGCATGTCGATCTTGGCGGCCTTGAATTCGGCGCGCCGCGACAGCGCTTCGGGCGAGGGGGCGGCGTGAGCGCTCATGGGCGGCCGTTCAGGTCAGGGGCGGGTGGGGCAGGCTGGCGCGACGGCGCTCAGACCGCGGCGGCCGGTTGCGCGAACACCGGGCGCGCCGGCGTGCCGGCCGACACGGTCAGCACTTCGTAGCCCGTCTCGGTGACGAGCACCGTGTGCTCCCATTGCGCGGACAGGCTGCGATCGCGGGTCTTGACCGTCCACTGGTCGGGCATCGTGCGGATGTCGCGCTTGCCGGCGTTGATCATCGGCTCGATCGTGAAGATCATCCCGGCCTTCAGTTCGATGCCGGTGCCGGGACGCCCGTAGTGGACGACCTGCGGATCTTCGTGGAACACCGTGCCGATGCCGTGGCCGCAGTATTCGCGCACGACGCTGTAGCCCTGCGCTTCCGCATGTTTCTGGATCGCGTAGCCGATGTCGCCGAGGTGCGCGCCGGGCTTGACCTGGTCGATGCCGAGCCACATGCACTCGTAGGTGGTCTGCACGAGGCGCTTCGCAAGGATCGAGCCCTCGCCGACGATGAACATCCGGCTGGTGTCGCCGAAGTAGCCGTTCTTGATCACGGTGATGTCGATGTTCAGCGCGTCGCCGTTCTTGATCACCTTCTCGCCCGGAATGCCGTGGCAGATCACGTCGTTGACCGAGATGCAGGTGGCCTTCGGATACGGCGGATAGCCGGGCGGCTGGTAATTCAGCGGCGCGGGGACCGTGCCCTGCTCGTTGAGCATGAATTCGTGACAGAGCCGGTCGAGCTCGGCGGTCGTGACGCCCGCGACGACGTGCGGCGTGATGAAGTCGAGCACTTCGCTCGCGAGACGGCAGGCGACGCGCATCTCGGCGATGTCGTGTTCGTTTTTGAGCGTGATAGCCATCGAGGTATGCCTGGAATGCGGTGAATTGACGGATTATCGCACCTTATGGCGGGCCTCGCAGCCCCTGCCTGCGTGTGGATGCGGGTTTTCGCGGATTGTCCGGCCGCCTGCCGCGCGGCAAGCGAAAGTGGCGGGCGACTTGAGGGGCGACAAATCGGCGTGCTATACTCTTTGGCTAAGTCGACGTCCAAATGCCGAACATGCCCCGTCTTGGGGCGGCATGGCTGATGAAAGGCTTGCGGCACGGGCGTTTTGCACGTGTCGAATCGCAAGCCGGCGCAACCAGGGTGCCGGCCGCGCGGAACGACGGTCCTTCGGGGCACGTTCGCGCGGCGGTACGGCAGCCGGCTTAAGACCCAACCCTCGTGGAGAATTCACATGGCAGTTACGATGCGCCAAATGCTGGAAGCGGGTGTCCACTTCGGTCACCAGACGCGCTTCTGGAACCCGAAGATGGCTCCGTTCATTTTCGGTCACCGCAACAAGATTCACATCATCAACCTCGAAAAGACGCTGCCGATGTTCACGGACGCACAGAAGTACGTGCGCCAGCTGGCAGCGAACCGCGGCACGATCCTGTTCGTCGGCACGAAGCGCCAGTCGCGTGACACGATCGCCCAGGAAGCGCAACGTGCGGGCATGCCGTACGTCAACGCACGCTGGCTCGGCGGCATGATGACCAACTTCAAGACGCTGAAGGTGTCGATCAAGCGCCTGAAGGACATGGAAACGGCAGTCGAGGCAGGCGAGCTCGAGAAGATGAGCAAGAAGGAAGCGCTGCTGTTCGAACGCGAAATCGCCAAGCTGCAGAAGTCGATCGGCGGCGTGAAGGACATGGGCGGCATTCCGGACGCAATCTTCGTCGTCGACGTCGGCTACCACAAGATCGCCGTCACGGAAGCGAACAAGCTGGGCGTGCCGGTCATCGCCGTGGTCGATACGAACCACTCGCCGGAAGGTGTGGACTACGTGATCCCGGGCAACGACGACTCGAGCAAGGCAGTCGCGCTGTACGCTGAAGGCGTGGCCGACGCGATCCTGGAAGGCCGTGCGAACGCGGTCAACGAAGTGGTCCAGGCCGCACGCGGCGACGACGAGTACGTCGAGGAAAACGCGTAACTGGCCCCGAGCCGGCGCAAAAAGGGGGCTCTCAACAGGCCCCCTTTTTTTAAGCTTGTGCGCCGGACCTGATCGCGCCGAATCGGCGCGGGTCCGGAAACGATTTTCGGCCGTTCGCGTCCAAGCGGGCGGCGTTGTGAATACAGACTCAAGGAGCGAATGATGGCGGCAATTACCGCAAGCATGGTGGCAGAACTGCGCGCAAAGACCGACGCACCGATGATGGAGTGCAAGAAGGCGTTGACGGAAGCCGACGGCGACCTGGCCAAGGCTGAAGAGCTGCTGCGCGTCAAGCTCGGCAACAAGGCGAGCAAGGCGGCATCGCGCGTGACGGCAGAAGGCGTCGTCGCATCGTTCGTCGGCGGCAATGCAGGTTCGCTCGTCGAACTGAACTGCGAAACCGACTTCGTCGCGAAGAACGACGACTTCCTCGCATTCTCGAAGACGGTTGCGGAACTCGTTGCAACGCAAAACCCGGCCGACGTGGCTGCGCTGTCGGCGCTGCCGCTCGAAGGCTCGACGGTCGACGCAGTGCGCCTGGCACTGGTCGGCAAGATCGGCGAGAACGTGTCGATCCGTCGTTTCGTCCGTTTCGAAACCGCGAACAAGATCGCCACGTACCTGCACGGCGCACGCATCGGCGTGATCGTCGAGTACACGGGCGCTGAAGAGCAGGTCGGCAAGGACGTCGCGATGCACATCGCCGCGATGAAGCCGGTCGCCCTGTCGTCGGCCGACGTGCCGGCGGAACTGATCGAGACGGAACGTCGCGTCGCCGAGCAGAAGGCTGCCGAATCGGGCAAGCCGGCTGAAATCGTCGCGAAGATGGTCGACGGCAGCGTCCAGAAGTACCTGAAGGAAGTGTCGCTGCTGAACCAGACGTTCGTGAAGAACGACAAGCAGACGATCGAGCAGATGCTGAAGGCAGCGAATGCGGCGGTGCAGAAGTTCGCGCTGTTCGTCGTCGGCGAAGGCATCGAGAAGCGCCAGGACGACTTCGCCGCCGAAGTGGCCGCGCAAGTCGCAGCAGCAAAGCAGCAGTAAGCAGTCAGGCAGTATCCGCGGCGGGCGTCCGCTCCGCCGCGGCCGGCGGCGCCGCCGGCTGGCCGGGAACCCCGGTCCGGTCGTCGGCGCTTGCCCGAATCAGTATTTCGCCCCTACAGTTCGTGGTTGTCATCCTCTCGTCGCTCGGAAGCCCCTATGTCCAATGCCTATAAACGCGTCCTTCTCAAACTCTCCGGCGAAGCGCTGATGGGCGACGATGCCTTCGGCATCAATCGCGCGACGATCGAACGGATGGTGGCGGATATCGCCGAAGTCGTGGGTCTCGGTACGCAGCTTGCGGTCGTGATCGGCGGCGGTAATATTTTCCGCGGCGTCGCGGGCGGTGCGGCGGGCATGGACCGCGCGACGGCCGACTACATGGGGATGCTGGCGACGATGATGAACGCGCTGGCGCTGCAGGATGCGATGCGCCACGCCGGCATCGTCGCGCGCGTGCAGTCCGCGCTGCGCATGGACCAGGTCGTCGAGCCGTACATCCGGCCCCGCGCGATCCGCCAGCTTGAGGAAGGCAAGGTCGTGATCTTCGCGGCCGGCACGGGCAACCCGTTCTTCACGACGGACACGGCCGCCGCGCTGCGCGGTTCGGAAGTGGGCGCCGAGGTCGTGCTGAAGGCGACCAAGGTCGATGGCGTATATTCTGCCGATCCGAAGAAGGATTCGTCGGCCACGCGCTACACGACGATCAGCTTCGACGAGGCGATCAGCCGCAATCTGCAGGTGATGGACGCGACGGCCTTCGCGCTGTGCCGTGACCAGAAGCTGCCGATCCGCGTGTTTTCGATCAACAAGCCGGGCGCGCTCAAGCGTATCGTGCTGGGCGAGGACGAAGGCACGCTCGTCCACGTGTAAACTCCCGCGGATGCGGGCAAGCGGCGTGGGTCGCCGGCCGCGGCGCGTGGCGCGCCGGGCGGGGCCCGCGTTCTTTGAAGGTTGGAAGGTTTGGAGGTTGAAATGAGTGTCGCTGATGTCAAGAAGGGCGTAGAGCAGAAGATGCAGCGCTCGATCGAAGCGTTCAAGAACGATCTGGCGAAGATCCGTACGGGCCGGGCGCATACCGGTCTGCTCGATCACGTCCAGGTCGACTATTACGGCTCGATGGTGCCGATCTCGCAGGTCGCGAACCTGACGCTCGTCGACGCACGCACGATCGGCGTGCAGCCGTGGGAAAAGAACATGGTCGCGAAGGTCGAGAAAGCCATCCGCGAAGCCGATCTCGGCCTGAACCCGGCAACGTCCGGCGATCTGATCCGCGTGCCGATGCCCGCGCTGACGGAAGAGCGCCGCCGCGAGCTGACCAAGGTGGTCAAGAGCGAAGGCGAAACGGCCAAGATCGCGATCCGCAACCTGCGCCGCGACGCGAACGAAGCGCTCAAGAAGCTCGTGAAGGACAAGGAAATCTCGGAAGACGACGAGCGCCGTGCGAGCGACGACGTGCAGAAGCTGACGGACAAGCACGTCATCGAAGTCGACAAGCTCGTGCAGAGCAAGGAAGCCGAGATCATGACGGTCTGACGACCGTCCTCGCGCGCCGCCTTCTTCCCGCATTACTGTCTCAACGGCCATGACCTATACCAGCTCTACCGTTCGCGTGCCTGACGTCGGCGTCGTGCCGCGTCATATCGCGATCATCATGGACGGCAACGGCCGTTGGGCGACCGAACGCCGCTTGCCGCGCGTCGCGGGGCACACCCGCGGCGTGGACGCCGTGCGGGCGGTGGTCGAGGGTTGCGCGCGCGCCGGCGTCGAATACCTGACGCTGTTCGCGTTCAGTTCGGAAAACTGGCGCCGGCCGAACGACGAAGTGTCGTTCCTGATGCGGCTGTTCATCACCGCGCTCGAGCGCGAGATCGGCAAGCTGCATGCGAACGGAATCCGCCTGCGCGTGGTGGGCGATCTCGAACGCTTCGAGCCGCGCATCCGCGAACTGATCCGCCGTGCCGAAACCAAGACGGCGCGCAACACCCGCCTGACCCTGACGATCGCCGCGAACTACGGCGGCCGCTGGGACATCCTGCAGGCGACGAAGAAGCTCGTCGAGCAGGCCGTGCGCGAAGGCCGCGAGGTCGACGTGACCGAAGACGCGTTCGCGCCGCACCTGGCGATGGCCTATGCGCCGGAGCCCGATCTCTTCATCCGCACCGGCGGCGAGCAGCGCGTCAGCAATTTCCTGCTGTGGCAGCTCGCGTACGCCGAATTCTATTTCACCGACAAATACTGGCCGGACTTCGACGGCGCGGCGCTCGCCGACGCGATTGCGTCGTATACCGAGCGCGAGCGCCGTTTCGGGCGCACCAGTGCGCAGCTCGAACCGCAATCGCAGAACGCCGACTCCCTTTCATGCTGAAGACCCGTGTAATCACGGCGGTCGTGATGCTGGCGGTGCTGCTGCCGGTGACGCTGTTCGCGCCGCTCAGCGGCTTCGGCGCGCTGATCGGCGTCGTGCTCGTGTTCGCCGCGTGGGAATGGGCGCGCCTGCTGAAGCTCGGCGCGGCCGGTTCCGTCGTCTACGCGATCGTCGCGATGCTGGCGCTCGCCGCGACCACGCCGCTCGGCATCGACGCCACGGCGTCCCGTCCCCTTTTCATGGCAGCCGGCGTGTTCTGGCTGCTGGTCGGCCCGTTCTCGCTGCGGCGCAAGCCGCAACTCGCGGGCGGCGTCTGGCGGCCATTCCTGCTCGCGGCCGGGCTCGTGGTGTTCGCGGCCTGCTGGCATGCGCTCGTCGCGGCGCGTGCGCAGGGTGTGCCGTTCGTGCTGTCGCTGCTTCTGGTCGTCTGGCTCGCCGATATCGGCGCATACTTCGCGGGCAAGGCCTTCGGAAAGCGTAAACTGGCCATCACGATCAGTCCCGGCAAGAGCTGGGAAGGTGCGATCGGCGGCTGGCTCGCCGTGATGGTCGTTGCGGGTGTCGCGGTCGCCGCGCACTGGTTCGAGCCGACCCTGTTTTCCGCATTCGACGCGCGCTACGGGATGCCCGGCGCGTGGGCCGCGCTGACGTTGCTGGTCGTCTACAGCGTGATCGGCGACCTGTTCGAGTCGCTGCTCAAGCGTCAGGCGGGCGTGAAGGATTCGAGCGGACTGCTGCCCGGTCACGGCGGCGTGCTCGATCGCGTCGACGCGCTGCTGCCGGTGCTGCCGCTCGCAATGCTGCTGCTTGGTTAAATCACTCATTCTGTTATGCAAAAACGTCTGACACTGCTCGGTTCCACGGGCTCGATCGGAGACAGCACGCTCGACGTGGTCGCCCGCCATCCCGAGCGTTTCTCGGTCTACGCGTTGACCGCGCATCGCAACGGCGACAAGCTCGTCGAGCAGTGCCTGCGCTTCGTACCCGAAGTCGCGGTGGTCGGCGATGCGGCGACGGCTGCGCACGTCGACGCAAGGCTGCGTGCGGCAGGCAGCAAGACCACGGTGCTGTACGGGCCGCAGGCGCTCGTCGACGTGTCGAAGAGCGACGCGTGCGACACGGTCGTCGCGGCGATCGTCGGCGCGGCCGGTCTTGCGCCGAGCCTCGCGGCCGCGCACGCCGGCAAGCGCATCCTGCTCGCGAACAAGGAATCGCTCGTGATGTCGGGTGCGATCTTCATGGACGCCGTGCGCGACCATGGCGCGATCCTGCTGCCGGTCGACAGCGAACACAACGCGATCTTCCAGTGCATGCCGCGCGACGCGAACGAGCACGGCGGCATCTCGAAGATCATCCTGACCGCGTCGGGCGGCCCGTTCCGCACGCGCGAGCCGGCCACGCTCGTCGACGTGACGCCGGACGAGGCCTGCAAGCACCCGAACTGGGTGATGGGCCGCAAGATTTCGGTCGATTCCGCGACGATGATGAACAAGGGCCTCGAGGTGATCGAGGCGCACTGGATCTTCGGTCTGCCGGGCGACCGGATCGACGTGCTGATCCACCCGCAGAGCGTGATCCATTCGCTCGTGTCGTACCGCGACGGCTCGGTGCTCGCGCAGCTCGGCAACCCCGACATGCGCACGCCGATCGCGCACGCGCTGGCGTTCCCGGAGCGCGTCGACGCCGGCGTCGAGCAGCTCGACCTCGCGCAGATCGCGCAGTTGTCGTTCGAGAAGCCCGATTACACGCGCTTCCCGTGCCTCGCGCTCGCGCTGAAGGCGCTTGAAGAGGGCGGCATCGCGAGTGCCGCATTGAACGCGGCGAACGAAATCGCGGTCGAAGCGTTTCTCGAGCGGCGGATCGGCTTCATGGCGATCGCGGCGACGGTCGACGCGGTGCTCAACGCACTGCCGAACCGCAACCCGAACGGGCTCGATGACGTCCTGGCGGCGGACGCCGAGGCACGCCGCCTCGCCGCCTCGATCATTGCGAAAGCGCCTGCGCCACGCGTGGAGCGTACTGTCTGAATGAGGTGCTCATGAACGTGCTGGTCGAACTGGTCGCGTTTGCGGTGGCGATCGGGGTGCTGGTCGTCGTGCATGAGTACGGACACTATCGCGTCGCGCGCTGGTGCGGCGTGAAGGTCCTGCGTTTCTCGATCGGTTTCGGCCAGCCCGTCGCGCGGTGGGTCAGCCGCAGGACGGGCACCGAGTGGACGCTCTCCGCACTGCCGCTCGGCGGGTACGTGAAGATGCTCGACGAGCGCGAGGCGGGGTCGGGCGTCAAGCCCGAGGAGCTCGACCAGGCGTTCAACCGGCAATCGGTGTTCAAGCGCATCGCGATCGTCGCCGCCGGCCCGATCGCGAACTTCCTGTTGGCAATCGTGCTGTTTTCCGTCGTATTCGCGACCGGCGTCACCGAGCCGGCCGCGGTGCTCGCGCCGCCGGCCGCCGGCACGGTGGCGGCCCGTGCGGGTTTCGACGGCAGCGAGACGATCGTGTCGATCCGTGACGTTGGCGCAGGCGACGAGCAGGGCGGCGCCGCCGTGCCGGTGCGCTCGTGGTCGGACCTGCGCTGGAAGCTGCTGTCCGCCGCGTTCGATCATCGCGAGGTCGTGCTCGGTGCGCGCGATGGCGGCGCGTCGACGTTCGACTTCCGCGTCGACCTGCGCAATGTTCCGGAAAGCCAGCTCGACGACGATTTCATGATGCACCTGGGCTTCGAGACCGGCGGCGGCACGCTGTCGGTGGCGTCGGTGCAGCCCGGCAGTGCGGCCGAGCAGGCGGGCCTGAAGGCCGGCGACAAGCTGCTCACGCTCGACGGCAAGCCCATCGGCGGCGCATCGCGCTTCATCGATGCGGTGAAGCACCATGCGGGCCAGGCGGTTGCCCTGCAGGTCGAGCGCGGCGGCGCCGTGCAGTCGGTATCGATCGTGCCGCAGGCGCAGCGCGACGACGAAACGGGGCAGCAGATCGGCCGCATCGGCGCGGCGCTGTCGATGCACACGCCGTCGGTCGACGTGCGCTACGGGCCGCTCGAGAGCCTGCAGCTCGGCGCGCACCGCACGTGGGACATCGCCGTTTACTCGCTGAAGATGTTCGGGCGGATGATCACGGGCAATGCGTCGCTGAAGAACCTGTCCGGCCCGGTGACGATCGCCGACTATGCGGGCAAGAGCGCGCGGCTCGGCCCGTCGGCCTTCCTGTCGTTCCTCGCCCTTGTCAGCATTAGCCTCGGCGTGCTGAACTTGCTGCCGATTCCCGTTTTGGACGGGGGGCATCTGTTATATTATCTGGTTGAAGCCGCGACCGGGAAAGCCGTTTCGGAGCGCTGGCAGCTGATTCTGCAAAGAGCCGGGTTGATCTGCATCGTCGCGTTGTCGGCGATCGCGCTGTTCAACGACCTGGCTCGGTTAATCCATTTCTGAAGCGTCAGGCGGCGGCCGGTCGGTCGCCGCCTGATTTGATGCAGCTAAATATTGGGGATGCACGTTGTTCAAACCTCATCGCTTTGTACCTAAGACAGTTGCAGCGGCCGCGCTCGCCGCGCACGGCCTCGCGGCGCATGCAGCGGCACCGTTCGTGGTGCAAGACATCAAGATCGAGGGGTTGCAGCGCGTCGAAGCGGGGTCGGTGTTCGCCTACCTGCCGATCAAGCAGGGCGATACCTTCACCGACGACAAGGCATCCGAAGCAATCCGCGCGCTGTACGCGACGGGCTTCTTCAACGACGTGCGTATCGCCACCCAGGGCAACGTCGTGATCGTGCAGGTGCAGGAGCGTCCGGCCATCGCGTCGATCGACTTCACCGGCACGAAGGAATTCGACAAGGACAACCTGACGAAGGCGCTGCGCGCGGTGGGTCTGGCCGACGGCCGCTACTACGACAAGGCGCTCGTCGACAAGGCGGAGCAGGAGCTCAAGCGTCAGTACCTGACGCGCGGCTTCTACGCGGCCGAAGTCAAGACGACGGTCACGCCGGTCGACGCGAACCGCGTGTCGATCCTGTTCGCGGTCGCCGAAGGCCCGAGCGCGAAGATCCGCCAGATCAACTTCATCGGCAACAAGGCGTTCAGCACCAGCACGCTGCGCGACGAGATGCAGCTGTCGACGCCGAACTGGTTCTCCTGGTACACGAAGAACGACCTGTACTCGAAGGAAAAGCTGACGGGCGACCTCGAGGCCGTGCGCTCGTACTACCTGAACCGCGGCTACCTCGAGTTCAACATCGAGTCGACCCAGGTGTCGATCTCGCCCGACAAGAAGGACATGTACCTGACGGTCACGCTGCACGAAGGCGAGCCGTACAAGGTGTCGGGCATCAAGCTGTCGGGCAACCTGCTCGATCGCGAAGCCGAACTGACCAAGCTGATCAAGATCAAGCCGGGCGATCGCTTCTCGGCCGAAAAGCTGCAGCAGACCACGAAGGCGATCGTCGACAAGCTCGGCGAATACGGCTACGCGTTCGCGACCGTCAACGCACAGCCGGACATCGACCAGGCCAACCACAAGGTGAACCTGAACCTCGTCGTCGATCCGAGCCGCCGCGTGTACGTGCGCCGCATCAACGTGGTCGGCAACACGCGTACGCGCGACGAAGTCGTGCGTCGCGAAATGCGCCAGCTCGAAAGCTCGTGGTTCGATTCGAACCGCCTCGCGCTGTCGAAGGACCGCGTGAACCGTCTCGGCTACTTCACCAACGTCGACGTGACGACGGTGCCGGTCGAAGGCACGAACGACCAGGTCGACGTGAACGTGAAGGTCGATGAAAAGCCGACCGGCGCGATCACGCTGGGCGCGGGCTTCTCGTCGACGGACAAGGTGGTGCTGTCGGCCGGCGTGTCGCAGGACAACGTGTTCGGCTCGGGCACGAGCCTGTCGGTGAACGTCAACACCGCGAAGAGCTACCGCACGCTGACCGTCACGCAGGTCGACCCGTACTTCACGGTCGACGGCATCAAGCGGATCACGGACGTCTTCTACCGTACGTATCAGCCGCTCTACTATTCGACGAGCTCGAGCTTCCGGATCATCAGCGCGGGCGGCAACCTGAAGTTCGGCATCCCGTTCTCGGAAGTCGACACCGTCTACTTCGGCGCGGGCTTCGAACAGAACCGTCTCGACGTCGACTCGAACACGCCGCAGAGCTACCAGGATTACGTGAACGAGTTCGGCCGCGTGTCGAACACGGTGCCGCTGACCGTCGCATGGTCGCGCGACGCGCGTGACAGCGCGCTGATCCCGAGCCGCGGCTACTTCACGCAGGCGAACGTCGAATACGGCGTGCCGGTCGGCAAGATCCAGTACTACAAGGCCGACCTGCAGGCGCAGTACTACTATTCGTTCTCGCGCGGCTTCATTCTCGGCATGAACCTGCAAGGCGGCTACGGTAACGGTATCGGCAACCCGTACCCGATCTTCAAGAACTACTACGCGGGCGGTATCGGCTCCGTGCGCGGCTACGAGCCGAGCTCGCTGGGCCCGCGCGACACGAAGACGAACGACCCGATCGGCGGTTCGAAGATGCTGGTCGGCAACATCGAGCTGACGTTCCCGCTGCCGGGCACCGGCTACGACCGCACGCTGCGCGTGTTCACGTTCCTCGACGGCGGTAACGTGTGGGGCAACGCGCCGGGCGGCACGAGTACCGGCGCGAACGGCCTGCGTTACGGCTATGGTGTCGGTCTGGCGTGGATCTCGCCGATCGGCCCGCTGAAGCTGAGCCTCGGCTTCCCGCTGCAGAAGCATGAAGGCGACCAGTACCAGAAATTCCAGTTCCAGATCGGGACGGCGTTCTGATCGAACGCATGACAACAGCAACGAGAGGGTAATTTTGCTAACCGGTAAGTTTTCGAAACGAGTGATGTGTGCGCTGACCGTTGCGCTGGCCTTGGGCGCGGCGACGGCACACGCACAGGACGTCGCCCGCATCGCGGCGGTCAATTCGGATCGGATCCTGCGCGAGTCGGCGCCCGCCAAGGCGGCGCAGACGAAGCTCGAAGCCGAGTTCGCGAAGCGTGACAAGGATCTGCAGGACCTCGCGGCGCGCCTGAAGTCGATGTCCGACTCGCTGGACAAGAACGGTGCGTCGCTGTCGGCGGCCGATCGCGCGCAGAAGCAGCGCGATCTCGCGCAGCTCGACACCGACTTCCAGCGCAAGCAGCGCGAGTTTCGCGAAG
This sequence comes from Burkholderia sp. 22313, assembly GCF_052045245.1. Lineage (NCBI taxonomy): Bacteria > Pseudomonadati > Pseudomonadota > Betaproteobacteria > Burkholderiales > Burkholderiaceae > Burkholderia > Burkholderia sp. 22313. Next base: position 49,654 of record NZ_JBQEON010000040.1, on the reverse strand, counting down.
ACCTGAACCAGCGCCGCAACGAGGAGCTCGCGGCGGTGCTGGAGCGTGCGAACCGGGTCATCAAGCAGATCGCCGAGCAGCAGAATTACGACCTGATCGTCCAGGAAGCCGTGTACGTCAGCCCGCGCATCGACATCACCGACAAGGTGCTCAAGGCGCTCGCGTCCGGCTCGACGAACTGAACGGAGCAGACGACGAATGGCATTGACGCTTGAGGCACTCGTAAAGCGGTTCGGCGGCGAGATCGCCGGCGACGCCCAATGCACGGTGAGCGGCCTTGCGCCGCTCGATCAGGCAGGCCCTCAGCAACTCGCGTTTCTCGCGAATCCGAAGTACCTGGCGCAGGTCGAGACGACCCGCGCCGGCGCGGTACTGATCGCGCCGAAGGATCTCGAAAAGCTGGGCACGGCCGCTACCGGCCGGACGGCCGGCCCCCGCAGCTTCATCGTGACGCCGAATCCGTACGCGTACTTCGCGCGCGTCGCGCAGATGTTCATCGATCTCGCCACGCCGCCGCGCGCGGCCGGCGTGCATCCGAGCGCGACGATCGATCCGGCCGCGCAGGTCGCCGCGAGCGCGGTGATCGGCCCGCACGTGACGGTCGAGGCCGGTGCGGTGATCGAGGACGACGTGCAGCTCGGCGCAAACGTGTTCGTCGGCCGCGGCACGACGATCGGCGCGGGTTCGCACCTTTATCCGAACGCATCGGTGTACCACGGCTGCAAGATCGGTCCGCGCGCGATCATCCATTCGGGTGCCGTGATCGGTTCAGACGGGTTCGGCTTCGCGCCGGATTTCGTCGGCGACGGCGACGCGCGCACCGGCAGCTGGGTCAAGATCCCGCAGGTCGGCGGCGTGTCGATCGGCCCGGACGTCGAGATCGGCGCGAACACGACGATCGATCGCGGCGCGATGGCGGACACCGTCATCGAGGAATGCGTGAAGATCGACAACCTGGTCCAGATCGGCCACAACTGCCGGATCGGCGCCTATACGGTGATTGCCGGCAACGCGGGCATCGCGGGCAGCACGACGATCGGCCGCCATTGCATGATCGGCGGCGCGGCGGGCATCGCCGGCCACGTGACGCTCGGCGACTATGTCATCATCACCGCGAAGTCGGGCGTGTCGAAGTCGCTGCCGAAGGCCGGCATCTACACGAGCGCATTCCCGGCCGTCGACCACGGCGAATGGAACAAGAGCGCCGCGCTCGTGCGCAATCTCGACAAGCTGCGCGAGCGCATCAAGGCGCTCGAAACCGCGCTGGCCGCCCAGGGCGGCACGGACGCCTGAGCGCACCATGCGAGACCACGAACCGGGCACGGCCAGCGCAACCGGCCCGGTTTGCCAGACTGGGCCGCGCGGCGGCCCGCTTCAGCCTTTGCATCACCACCGCGCAGCCTCTGCGTGAGACGAACCATCATGAGCACTGAAAAAATCAATCTCGACATCCACAAGATCCTCACGCTGCTGCCGCATCGCTACCCGATTCTGCTGGTCGATCGCGTGCTCGAACTCGAGCCGCACAAGGGAATCAAGGCGCTGAAGAACGTGTCGATCAACGAGCCGTTCTTTCAGGGGCACTTCCCGAAGCGGCCGGTGATGCCGGGCGTGCTGATCCTCGAGGCGCTCGCTCAGGCGGCCGCGCTGCTGACGTTCGCGGAAGAGCAGCCGAAGGATCCGGAAAACACGCTGTACTACTTCGTCGGCATCGACGGCGCACGCTTCAAGCGCGTGGTCGAACCGGGCGACCAGCTGATCCTGAACGTGACGTTCGAACGCTACATCCGCGGCATCTGGAAGTTCAAGGCGGTGGCGGAAGTTGACGGCAAGGTGGCGGCGGAAGCCGAACTGATGTGCACGGTCAAGACGGCCGACGCGGCGCCCTGAGCGACGCGGCACGCATGGGTAACGTAACGCGAGCAACGCGACACATCACATCGAGAGGCAACGGCGCATGACCAGGATTCATCCTACCGCGATTGTCGAACCGGGCGCGCAGATCGACGAGTCCGTCGAGATCGGGCCGTACGCGATCGTCGGGCCGCACGTCACGATCGGCGCGCGGACGACGATCGGCTCGCACAGCGTGATCGAAGGTCACACGACGCTCGGCGAGGACAACCGCATCGGCCATTACGCGTCGGTCGGCGGCCGTCCGCAGGACATGAAGTACAAGGACGAGCCGACGAAGCTCGTGATCGGCAACCGCAACACGATCCGCGAATTCACGACGATCCACACCGGCACGGTGCAGGACGCCGGCGTGACGACGCTCGGCGACGACAACTGGATCATGGCCTATGTGCACATCGGTCATGACTGCCGCGTCGGCAACAACGTGATCCTGTCGAGCAACGCGCAGATGGCCGGTCACGTCGAGATCGGCGACTTCGCGATCGTCGGCGGGATGTCGGGCGTGCATCAGTTCGTGCGCATCGGCGCGCATTCGATGCTGGGTGGTGCATCGGCACTCGTGCAGGACGTGCCGCCGTTCGTGATCGCAGCCGGCAACAAGGCCGAGCCGCACGGCATCAACGTCGAAGGCCTGCGCCGGCGCGGCTTCTCGCCGGACGCCATCTCGGCGCTGCGCAGCGCGTACCGCCTGCTGTACAAGAACGGCCTGTCGCTCGAGGAAGCGAAGGTGCAGTTGCGCGAGCTCGCGGCGACGGGCGGCGAAGGCGATGCGGCGGTCAGCGTGCTCGTCGCGTTCATCGACGCGTCGCAACGCGGCATCATCCGCTAAGCGATGTCGCTCCCGACCAATCAGCTCCGGCTCGCCATGGTGGCCGGCGAGCCGTCGGGCGATCTGCTCGCGGCGTCGCTGCTCGGCGGGCTTCAAGAGCGGCTGCCCGCGTCGACCCGGTACTACGGGATCGGCGGCCAGCGGATGCTCGCACACGGCTTCGACTCACACTGGCAGATGGACAAGCTGACCGTGCGCGGCTATGTCGAGGCGCTCGGCCAGATCCCCGAGATCCTGCGAATTCGCGGCGAGCTGAAGCGCCAGCTGCTCGCGGAGCGGCCCGACGCATTCATCGGCGTCGACGCACCCGATTTCAACTTCAACGTGGAGCAGGCCGCGCGCGACGCGGGCATCCCGGCGATCCATTTCGTGTGCCCGTCGATCTGGGCGTGGCGCGGCGGCCGGATCAAGAAGATCGCGAAGTCGGTCGACCACATGCTGTGCCTGTTCCCGTTCGAGCCGGCGCTTCTCGACAAGGCGGGCGTCGCATCGACGTACGTCGGTCATCCGCTGGCCGACGAGATCCCGCTCGAGCCCGACACGCACGGCGCGCGCATCGCGCTCGGCCTGCCGGTGGACGGCCCGGTGATCGCGGTGCTGCCGGGCAGCCGGCGCTCGGAGATCGGGCTGATCGGCCCGACGTTCTTCGCGGCGATGGCGCTGATGCAGCAGCGCGAGCCCGGCGTGCGGTTCGTGATGCCGGCGGCGACGCCTGCGCTGCGCGAACTGCTGCAGCCGCTCGTCGATGCGCATCCGCAGCTCGCGCTGACGATCACCGACGGCCGCTCGCAGGTCGCGATGACGGCCGCCGACGCGATCCTCGTGAAGAGCGGCACCGTCACGCTGGAAGCCGCGCTGCTGAAGAAGCCGATGGTGATCTCGTACAAAGTGCCCTGGCTGACCGGGCAGATCATGCGCCGGCAGGGCTATCTGCCGTACGTCGGCCTGCCGAACATCCTGGCGGGGCGTTTCGTCGTGCCCGAGCTGCTGCAGCATTTCGCGACACCCGAGGCGCTCGCCGATGCGACGCTGACGCAGCTGCGCGACGACGCGAACCGCCGCACGCTGACGGAAGTCTTTACCGAAATGCATCTGTCGCTGCGGCAGAACACGGCCGCGAAGGCCGCCGAAGCGGTCGTGCGCGTGCTCGAGCAACGCATGGGGCGCGCATGACGGCAGCGCGTGCACCACGCCGCCGCGCGTCGATCGACGTGCAGGGCGGGTTCGACTTCAGCCGGCCTGACGAGATCGTCTGCGGCGTCGACGAAGCCGGCCGCGGCCCGCTCGCGGGGCCGGTGGTCGCCGCCGCGGTGATCCTCGATCCCGCGCAGCCGATCGACGGGCTCGACGATTCGAAGGCACTGTCCGCGAAAAAGCGCGACGCGCTGTACGACCTGATCGTCGCGCGTTCGCGCGCGTATTGCGTCGCCTCGGCCAGCGTCGACGAAATCGACACGCTCAACATCCTGCACGCGACGATGCTCGCGATGAAGCGGGCCGTCGAAGGCCTGTCGGTGCTGCCGACGCTTGCCCAGATCGACGGCAACCGCTGTCCGACGCTGACGGTGCGGGCCGAGGCGATCGTCAGCGGCGACGCGCTCGTGCCGAGCATCTCGGCCGCGTCGATTCTCGCGAAGGTCACGCGCGACCGCATGCTCGTCGACCTGCACGCGCGTTTCCCCGTCTACGGCTTCAACGTGCACGCGGGCTACGGCACCGCGAAACATCTTGCCGCGCTGCGCGAGCACGGCCCGTGCGAAGCGCATCGGCGCTCGTTCGCGCCCGTGCGCGCGGCACTCGACCTGATTCGATGAAAAGCATTACTTCCCGCGACAACCCGCTGTACAAGCGCCTGAAGGCACTCGCGGGGTCGACGTCCCAGCAGCGCCGCGGCGGCCAGGCGCTGCTCGAAGGTTTCCATCTCGCCGGCGCGTATCTCGATACGGGGGCCACGCCCGAGCTGTGCGTCGCGACCGAAGGCGCGCTCGCCCATGCCGAAGCGCAGGCCATCATCGCGCGCATCGATGCGCAGCGGGTCGTCACGCTGCCCGACACGCTGTTCGGCCAGTTGTCGAACGTGGTCAGCGGCGTTGGCTTCCTGCTGCTCGTCGACCGGCCCGCGCAGCCGCTGCCGGAGCGCGTCACGCATACGTCGGTCGTGCTCGACGGTGTGCAGGACGCCGGCAACGTCGGGTCGATCCTGCGCAGCGCGGCGGCGGCTGGCGTGCGCCGCGTGTTCTGCGCGCCGGGCACCGCCTATGCATGGTCGTCGAAGGTGCTGCGTTCGGGGATGGGCGCGCATTTCCTGCTGTCGATCCACGAGGATGTCGAAGCCGGCGCGCTCGCCGAACGCCTCGACGTGCCGGTCGCGCTGACCGATTCGCACGGCGCGCAGGCGGTCTACGATTGCGACCTGGCGGGCCCCGTCGCATGGGTGTTCGGCAACGAGGGGGCGGGCGTGTCGGCGTTCTGGCGCGACGCGGCCACGCACCGCGTGACGATTCCGCAACCGGGCGGCATGGAGTCGCTGAACGTCGCGGCGGCGGCGGCGGTGTGTTTGTTCGAGCAGGTGCGGCAGCAGCGGCGCACGTGACATGACGGCGTGACGCGTGGCATTGCCCGCGCGGCATCCCGCACCATGCAAAAGGCCGCGACTGCGGCCTTTTTGTTGTCGGCGACGGCGGCCTGTCGGCCACCCGTGCGCCGGTCGTCAGTACGACTGCCGGTCCAGACGGATTTCCTGCAGGATCGTCGTCGCGATTTCCTCGATCGACTTGTGTGTCGACGACAGCCACTTGATCCCTTCGCGGCGCATCATCGCCTCGGCTTCGTTGATTTCGTAGCGGCAGTTCTCGGGCGCCGCGTACTTGCTGCCGGGGCGGCGCTCGTTGCGGATCTCCGACAGGCGCTGCGGATCGATCGACAGCCCGAACAGCTTCTCGCTGTACGACGACAGCGCCGACGGCAGCTTGCCGCGCTCGAAATCTTCCGGAATCAGCGGATAGTTTGCCGCCTTCACGCCGTACTGCATCGCGAGATACAGGCTCGTCGGCGTCTTGCCGCTGCGCGACACGCCGACCAGGATCACGTCGGCTTCCGACAGGTTGCGGTTCGACTGGCCGTCGTCGTGCGCGAGCGAGAAGTTGATCGCCTCGATCCGGGTCTTGTATTCCTCGGTATCGGCGTTCTGGTGACCGCGACCCATCGCATGGCTCGACTTCAGCTCCAGTTCCTGTTCGAGCGGTTCGACGAAGCGCTGGAACATGTCCAGCACGAGCGCGTTCGAGCGCTTGACGATGTCGTTCGATTCGCTGTCGACGAGCGTCGTGAACACGATCGCGCGGCGACCGTCGTGCACCGCGGCCTCGTTGATCTTCTCGACGGTCGCGAAGGCCTTGTCGAGCGAGTCGACGAACGGCAAGCGCACGAGACGGAATTTCTGGTCGAACTGGGAGAGGATCGAGTGCGCGAAGGTTTCGGCAGTGATCCCGGTGCCGTCGGAGACGATGAAAACGGTAGGCAGCATGAATCTGGGTGTCGAACGTGAAGGGCGGTTGCGCAGGCGGCTGGAGGTTCGCCTCCACACGCAGTGACAAGGTCGCGCCACATCCGGCAGCCGGCACGGTAGAATAGCGGCAACCTGTTGGATAAGCAATTGTGGGGGCAGGGTGCGAACGGCACCCTAGGCATGGCCGCCCGATTCCAAAACTCCCGGCAAGTTCGGCGATTCGTCTGAATATATCGCCCTTCTGCCGGGATTTTTGCAAATCGGGTCGGACGATTTTCCGCCGCTGCGATTGTTTCTCCAACAGGTTGCGCAAGACGCGCCGCGCCTTTTTGCAAGCGCCCGCGTCCGAGCCCACTTGCGCAATCGAGCATTTTTTTCACACTTAGGGGCTTGTATGACTAACGCAGCAAACGTCGCAAAGGACCAGGCGTATGTAATCCCGTTCGAGCAGTTGCGGATGACCGATGTGGAGATCGTGGGCGGCAAGAATGCGTCGCTCGGCGAGATGATCAGCCAGCTTTCCGAAGCAGGCGTTCGCGTACCCACCGGTTTCGCCACGACCGCGCTCGCCTTCCGCGATTTCCTCAAGCACAACGATCTGACCGATCGCATCGCCAAGCGTCTCGAGTCGCTCGACATCGACGACGTGAAGGCGCTCGCCGAAGCCGGTGCCGAAATCCGCAAGTGGATCGTCGACGCGCCGATGCAGGCACGTCTCGAGCAGGAAATCCGCGCACAGTTCGAAATCTTGAAGAGCGGCTCGCCGGGCGAGCTGTCGTTTGCCGTGCGTTCGTCCGCGACTGCGGAAGACCTGCCCGACGCTTCGTTCGCCGGTCAGCAGGAGTCGTATCTGAACGTCGTCGGCATCGACGACGTCCTCGACCGCATGAAGCACGTGTTCGCGTCGCTGTACAACGACCGCGCGATCTCGTATCGCGTGCACAAGGGTTTCACGCACGCTGAAGTGGCGCTGTCGGCCGGTGTGCAGCGCATGGTCCGCTCGGACGTCGGCGCGGCCGGCGTGATGTTCACGATCGACACCGAATCGGGCTTCAAGGACGCCGTGTTCATCACGTCGAGCTACGGCCTGGGCGAAACCGTCGTGCAGGGTGCCGTGAACCCGGACGAGTTCTACGTGTTCAAGACGACGCTCGCACAGGACAAGTACCCGATCATCCGCCGCTCGATCGGCTCGAAGCTGATCAAGATGGAATTCACGCAGCCGGGCGAGCCGGGCCGCGTGAAGACGGTCGACGTGCCGCACGAGCAGCGCAACCGCTACTCGATCACCGACGAAGACGTGATCGAGCTCGCGAAGTACGCGGTCATCATCGAGAAGCACTACCAGCGTCCGATGGACATCGAGTGGGGCAAGGACGGCCGCGACGGCAAGATCTTCATCCTGCAGGCACGCCCGGAAACGGTGAAGAGCCAGGCGACCGGCAAGGCCGAGCAGCGCTTCAAGCTGAAGGGCCAGTCGCAGGTGCTGGCGACGGGCCGCGCGATCGGCCAGAAGATCGGCGCGGGCCCCGTGCGCGTGATCCAGGATCCGTCGGAAATGGAACGCGTGCAGCCGGGCGACGTGCTGGTGGCCGACATGACCGACCCGAACTGGGAGCCGGTGATGAAGCGCGCGGCGGCGATCGTCACGAACCGTGGCGGCCGCACCTGCCACGCGGCGATCATCGCGCGTGAGCTCGGCGTGCCGGCAGTGGTCGGCTGCGGCGACGCAACCGACATCCTGAAGGACGGCGCGCTCGTCACCGTGTCGTGCGCGGAAGGCGACGAAGGCAAGATCTACGACGGGCTGCTCGAGACGGAAGTCACGGAAGTGCAGCGCGGCGAACTGCCGGAAATCCCGGTCAAGATCATGATGAACGTCGGCAACCCGCAGCTCGCGTTCGACTTCTCGCAACTGCCGAACGGTGGTGTTGGCCTCGCGCGTCTCGAGTTCATCATCAACAACAACATCGGCGTGCACCCGAAGGCGATCCTCGAGTATCCGAACATCGACCAGGACCTGAAGAAGGCGGTCGAGAGCGTCGCGCGCGGCCACGCGTCGCCGCGCCAGTTCTACGTCGACAAGCTGACGGAAGGTGTCGCGACGATCGCCGCGGCGTTCTATCCGAAGCCCGTGATCGTGCGTCTGTCCGACTTCAAGTCGAACGAGTACAAGAAGCTGATCGGCGGTTCGCGCTATGAGCCGGACGAGGAAAACCCGATGCTGGGCTTCCGCGGCGCGTCGCGTTACATCGCCGAAGACTTCGCGCAGGCGTTCGAGATGGAATGCCGTGCACTGAAGCGCGTGCGCGACGAGATGGGCCTGACCAACGTCGAGATCATGGTGCCGTTCGTGCGTACCGTGAAGCAGGCGGAGCGTGTCGTCGGCCTGCTCGAGAAGTTCGGCCTGAAGCGCGGCGAGAACGGTCTGCGCCTCGTGATGATGTGTGAAGTCCCGACCAACGCGATCCTCGCCGAAGAGTTCCTCGAGCACTTCGACGGTTTCTCGATCGGTTCGAACGACCTCACGCAGCTTACGCTCGGCCTCGACCGCGACTCGGGCATGGAACTGCTGGCTGTCGACTTCGACGAACGCGACCCGGCCGTCAAGTTCCTGCTCAAGCGTGCGATCGATACCTGCCGCAAGATGGGCAAGTACGTCGGCATCTGCGGCCAGGGCCCGTCCGATCACCCGGACTTCGCGCAATGGCTGACCGACGAAGGCATCGTGTCGATCTCGCTGAACCCGGACACGATCATCGATACGTGGCAGGCGCTCGCCAACCGGAAGTAACGGTCGGTCACGCCACTTCGACGAAAGGGCGGTCCGCCGCTCTTTCGCTGAAGGCAAAATGCAAGGTTCGTGCTATAAACACCCCGGTAAGCACCGGGGTGTTTTTGTTTGTCGGCACGCATCGGATGGCCTCGAGCGTGCCAATTGCCCACGCCGGGAGCGGGCGCAGCGAATATAGTGAGCATCGGGGCGGTTTTTCTGGAGACCACAATGATGTCGGGGCATCTGTTCTGGTGGGTCGGCGTCGGCGTGCTGGTCGTGGCCGAATTGCTGACCGGCACGTTCTATCTGTTGATGATCGCGCTCGGCTTTCTCGCGGGCGCGCTGCTGCAGCTCGCCGGTTTCGCGCCGCACGTGCAGTTCGGTGCGGCCGCCGCGGTCGCGCTCATCGCGATGATCGTGCTGCGTCGCTCGGGGCTCGGGCGCAAGCAGAAGCGCGATACGTCGACGAATCCCGACGTCAATCTCGATATCGGCGCGACCGTCACGGTCGACGCGTGGCATGACGGCCGCGCGCGCGTGCAGTATCGCGGCGCCGACTGGGACGTCGAGCTCGCGACCGGCGAGCGCGACGATGCGCACGTCTATCAGGTGAGTGCCGTGCGCGGCAACAGGCTCGTCGTCGTCGCGAAACCCGCGGTCTGATCGTCCACTGATACAACAAGGAGGGAACACTTCATGGATTCGCTGATCATCTGGGTCGTGCTGCTCGTCATCGCCATCGTGATCGTGTCGAAGACGGTGAAGATCGTGCCGCAGCAGCATGCGTGGGTGCTCGAACGTTTCGGGCGCTATCACGCGACGCTGTCGCCCGGTCTCAATATCGTGCTGCCGTTCGTCGACCGGATCGCCTACCGGCACATGCTGAAGGAAATTCCGCTCGACGTGCCGAGCCAGGTCTGCATCACGCGCGACAACACCCAGCTGCAGGTCGACGGCGTGCTGTACTTCCAGGTCACCGATCCGATGAAGGCATCGTACGGGTCGAGCAACTTCGTGCTCGCGATCACGCAGCTCGCGCAGACGACACTGCGCTCGGTGGTCGGCAAGCTCGAACTCGACAAGACCTTCGAGGAGCGCGACTTCATCAACCACAACATCGTGTCGGCGCTCGACCAGGCTGCCTCGAACTGGGGCGTGAAGGTGCTGCGCTACGAGATCAAGGACCTGACGCCGCCCAAGGAGATCCTGCACGCGATGCAGGCGCAGATTACCGCCGAGCGGGAAAAGCGCGCGCTGATCGCCGCGTCCGAAGGCCGCAAGCAGGAGCAGATCAACCTTGCGTCGGGCGCGCGCGAGGCGGCGATCCAGAAGTCCGAAGGCGAGCGGCAGGCCGCGATCAACCAGGCGCAGGGCGAGGCGGCCGCGATTCTCGCGGTGGCCGAGGCGAACGCGCAGGCCATCCAGAAGATCGCGAACGCGATCCAGTCGCAAGGCGGGATGGATGCCGTGAACCTCAAGGTCGCCGAGCAGTATGTCGGCGCATTCTCGAACCTCGCGAAACAGGGCAACACGCTGATCGTGCCGTCGAACCTGTCGGATCTCGGCACGGCGATCGCGTCGGCGATGTCGATCGTCAGGAACGCGACGCCGGCCGCAGGCGGGAAGGGCTGAGCGCGCGCGCAGATGCCGCGCGCCTGCGCACCGCACAACGCGACACGGCCCGCTTCGAGCGGGCCGTGTCGTTTGCGATGCGGGGTGTGCGTGTCAGGTGCCGGCGCGCATGATGCGGGCCTTTTCGCGTTCCCAGTCGCGCTTCTTTTCGGTTTCGCGCTTGTCGTGCAGCTTCTTGCCCTTCGCGAGCGCGATGTCGCATTTCACGCGACCGCCCTTGTAGTGGAAGTTCAGCGGCACGAGCGTGTAGCCGCGCTGCTCGACCTTGCCGATCAGCTTCTTGATTTCCTCACGGTGCAGCAGCAGCTTGCGCGTGCGGACCGGATCGGGGTGGATGTGCGTCGAGGCTTCGGGCAGCGGGCTGATATGGGTACCGATCAGGAAGATCTCGGCGTTCTTGACCACCACATAGCCTTCCTTGATCTGGCCGCGCCCGGCGCGCAGCGCCTTGACTTCCCAGCCCTCGAGCACGAGCCCCGCCTCGTAGCGTTCCTCGATGTGATAATCGAAGTGCGCTTTCCTGTTGTCGATGATGCTCATGAAAGGATCGGGCCAACTCGTTTAAAATCACGATTTTAGCAAAGCGGGGCGGGAATCGCCCGGCTTGGCGTTTCCACCTTGAGCGATGCCGCGCGATTTATGGCAGATGTCCAGAAAACCGTATTGATCCGTCATTCGGCGGAACAGATGTTCGACCTCGTCACCGACGTGGCCGATTACCCCAATTTCCTGCCCTGGTGCGGCGGCATCGAAATTCGCCGTCAGGACGACAGCGGGATGGAAGCACGCATCGACATCAACTTCAAGGGCATCAAGCAGCATTTCGCGACGCGCAACACGCAGCAGCGCCCGACGCGGATCGACATGGAGTTCGCGGACGGCCCGTTCAAGAAGTTCACGGGCTCATGGCGCTTCATCCCGCTGCGCGCCGATGCGTGCAAGATCGAATTCGCGCTGCACTACGAGTTCTCGAGCATCCTGCTCGAGAAGATCATCGGGCCCGTGTTCAGCCATATCGCGAACACGTTCGTCGATTCGTTCGTCAAACGCGCCGACCAGCGCTACGGGAAGGGGTGACGCGATGCTGTCGATCGAAGTCTGCTACGCGCTGCCGGATCGTCAGACGCTAATCCCGGTGTCGCTGCCCGAAGGCGCGACCGTGCGCGCGGCGATCGACGCGAGCGGCGTGCTCGCGTTGCACCCGGAGATCGATCTCGCGCAGGCGAAAACCGGCGTGTTCGGCAAGCTCGCACCGCTCGACGCGCCGCTCGCCGATCACGACCGCGTCGAGATCTACCGCCCGTTGATCGTCGATCCGAAGCTCGCGCGCCAGCGGCGCGTCGACAAGACCCGCCGCGCGGGCTCCATCGAGGGCCGCAAGTGGATGCACAAGGACGCGCGCTGACGCGTCGCGCCTGCGCCACGCCCGCTCTTTCGTTCCGATTCGTCCGACCACGCGCGCCCGAACTCAGTGCGCCGTGACGTTCGCGTTCACGGTGGTGCTGTCGGGCGTGCCGCTGTGCCGGCGCACCGACCCGTAGACGCCCGCCAGCAGCAGCGCGAGTGCCGCTATTTCCAGCGCACGCGGCATCCGGTGGTCGTAGACGAATGCATAGAGCATCGCGAACACGGTTTCGAACACGATCAGCTGGCCCGACAGCGTGAGCGGCAGCCGCTTCGATGCCGCGTTCCACAGTCCGTTGCCGAGCCACGATGCGCCGATCGCGAGCACGAGGTTCAGCAGCCAGAACAGGTGCCAGCGCGCTGCCGGGACGGCCGCCTGCGCCGTGCCGGCCGGCAGCGCGAGGATCGCGAGCCAGCAGAGGCCGCCGATCAGGCCCGTGACGACGCCCCACAGCACCGACCACTCGTTGCCGCCGAAATGGTGGTGGCGCTGCAGGTAGCGCGCGTTCGCGACGGCGTACCAGGTCCAGCTCGCGAGCGCGCCGCTTGCGCATGCGATGCCGGCGAGCTTCTGGCCGAGCGTCGTCGCATGCGCGGCTTCCGACGTGAAGAGGTCGACGTTGATGCAGACGATGCCGCCGATCACCAGCGCGAGCGGGGCGGCGAGGCGCCGCAGCGGTACCGCGCCGTGATCGCCGAGGCCCGCGAGGGTGACGGTCACGGGCAGCACGCCGACGATCAGCGAACTGGGCGCGATGCCGATCAGGTGCACGGCGCCGGAGAGCAGCATGTAGTAGGCGACGTTGCCGATCAGCGCGAGCCTTGCGAGCGCGACGACGTCCTCGCGGGTCAGCCGCGCAAGCAGCGAGCGGGCGGCCGGCAGTGCGGCCGCCAGCGACACGAGGCCGTACATCGCGTAGCGGCCCGCGCTCAGCAGCAGCGGCGAGAAGTCGGTCAACAGCCGCGGCACGAGAAATACCATGCCCCACAACGCGCCCGCGAGGACGCCATACACCACACCGCGCTGCATCGACTGCTCCGAACAAGTGCCTGACGAGCGCGCATCTTAGCGATGGCGGCGCGAGCGCGTCTTGTTCATTCCTGCACTCGGACGGGGTGAGGCTCGGGATCGGTTGAGGGGATCGGGCCGATCCGGTCCTGTTTGTTCGGGCGTCACGGCCCGGCGGGACGGGCCGCATTCCGGCGATCGGCAAGCGGCGCCGAGCGCTCAGCAATCGACCGGCTCGGTCGCCGCCGCGCTGTCGCCTGCCGCGCGTGCCCTCGCCGGGCGGCGCACGGTGCGCAGCTTGCCGCTGCTGCCGCCGCCGCAGTAGAAGACGTCGCGACCGTCGGATTCCAGCCCCGACACGCCGACGCCGGGCGGCATGTCGACCTGTTCGAGCACCTGACCGGTGCGCGGGTCGATCCGCCGCAGCTCGCTCTCGTCGGCTTCCCAGGTGCCGTGCCACAGCTCGCCGTCAACCCACGTCACGCCGGTGACGAATCGGTTCGATTCGATCGTGCGCAGCACGGCGCCCGATTGCGGATCCACCTGATGAATCTTGCGCTCGCGGTACTGGCCGACCCACAGCGTGCCTTCGGCCCACGCGAGCCCGGAATCGGCGCCGCCGCCGGGCGCGGGGATGGTCGCGAGCACGCGGCCCGATTCCGGGTCGATCTTCTCGATGCGGTCCTCGATGATCTGGAACAGGTGACGGCCGTCGAACGCGGTGCCCGCGTGCGCGGCGACGTCGAGGGTGCGCACGGTCGTGCCGCGTTCCGGATCGAGCGCGTTCAGCTTGTCGCCGGACGCGAACCACACGTGCTGCCCGTCGAATGTGACGCCGTGCACGCCGTTGCCGCCTGGAAACGGGCCGTATTCGCGGAGGATGGCTGCGCTGGAGCGTTTCATGTCTGTCACCTCGTCGTTGGTGTAGTCATCCTAGTCGCCCGGTAGCGGCGCGGGGAGTAACAAGGTCGTCGCGAATCCGGGCAGCGGGGGCGTCATCCAGCGGCGCGCGCGGCCGCGGCCGAGCGCCTGCACCTTGTCCGCTTCGACGAGCGCGTCGAGCGCGCGTTGCACGGTGCGCTGGCTCGCGCCAAGCGCGAGCGCCAATGCGGAGCTCGACCACGCCTCGCCGTCGGCCAGCAGCGCGAGCACGGCCGCGTGGCGGTCGTCGACCGGACGCGCGAGCACGACGGTCTCGCGCAGGCCGAGCGGCTCGAGTGCGAAGCCGCCCGGCGTCGCGGTGACGTTCGCGAGCGGCCGCAGCATCGCGCGCAGGCGGCCGATCTCGACGCGCAGGCGGGCGCGATGCGATTCGTCCGCGTGCTTCGCGCGAAACGCCGCGCCGACCAGCGCGTTTCTCGATACGTCGGCAGGCCACGCTTCGCCGAGCATGCGGGCCAGCACGAACAGCACCGGGCGGCGGGCAAGCGACACGGTGGTACGCGCGTCGCGCACCGCATGACGGCACGCATCGACGACCAGCGCGTTCGACTCGAGCAGCGCCTCGACCTCGTCGAGCAACACGAGCCGCGACGCGCCGTGCGCGATGAGGCGCGCGGCCGGCGTATCGAGCACGCGCGCGGCCGTCTCGACTTCGGCCGTCAGCGCGGCGATGCCGGCGTCCTGCGCGGCCGCGCGCGCACGGGCGAGGGCCATGCGCGCCGCGTGCGGGCGGATGCGGCGCATCGCGATACCTGCCGCGATCAGTTCGTGCGCCGCGCGCGACGCGGCCGGCAGCCGTTCGGGGTCGAGGGTCGCGAGCTGCCGTTCGGCGTCGTCGATATGTCCGATCAGCAGCAGCCGGCGCACGCCGAGATAGCGCGCATGCGCGGCGTTCGCGCGGTCGCCGTGCGCGTCGAGCGTCGCGCAGGCGGCGTCGAGTGCGCGCGATGGCCAGCCGAGGTCGCGCGACGCGAGCGCGATCTCGGCTTCCGCGACGACGCAACGCGCCCGCGCGACGGCTTCCTTCGTGCCGAATGCGCGGGCCGCGCCGCGCACGAGCGTCCGCGCGCGCTCGAAATCGCCGAGCTGCGCCATCGCGATGCCGCGCAACGCGAGCGCCGGCGCGTCGTCGCGCAGCGCGACGCGGTTCAGCGCGCCGAGCGGATCACCCGCCGCGAGTGCACGCGCGGCAGCCGTGATCAGTGAATCCATCCGAATCCCGACACAGTTGTCACTCCCTGCGGTCCGATGCCCGGCCCTAATCTAGCACCACGCACACGGCAGATGCGCCGTGCCCGGATCCCTGTCGAAAGGAGGAACCCGCAATGACGAACCATCTCACCGGAACGCGCGACGAATGGCTGGCGGCGCGCCGCGCGCTGCTCGACGCAGAAAAGACGCTGACGCGGCACAGCGACGAACTCGCGCGGCGGCGCCAGGCGCTGCCGTGGGTGCGCGTCGACCACGCCTACCGGTTCGATACCGAGGCCGGGCCGGCGACGCTCGGCGATCTGTTCGGCGGCCGCTCGCAACTGCTCGTCTATCACTTCATGTTCGGTCCCGACTACACGGCCGGCTGCCCGTCATGCTCGGCGCTGGCCGACGGCTTCGACGGTTTTGCGATTCATCTCGCGAATCACGACGTGACGCTCGCAGCGGTGTCCCGTGCGCCGCTCGCGAAGCTGCTCGCGTACCGGCAGCGGATGGGCTGGCACTTCCCGTGGGCGTCGTCGGCGGGCGGCGACTTCAACTTCGACTTCAACGTGTCGTTCACCGAAGCGCAGCAGCGCACCGGGGACGTCGAATACAACTATGCGCGGGCCGGCCACGCGATGGACATGGATCCGCCGCCGGCGGCGGTCGCGCAGTTCGCGGCGACGTGCGGCACCGACGCCGCCACGTATTCGCTCGACCGGCCGGGGATGAGCGCGTTCGTGCGCGAGGACGGTGTCGTTTATCACACGTATTCGACCTACGCGCGCGGGCTGGACGGGTTGTGGGGAATGTACCAGTGGCTCGATCGCGCGCCGCTCGGCCGCAACGAGACGGGCGTGTGGTGGCGCCGTCATGACGAGTACGCGCGCGGTTGAGTGCGGGCCGGCGAGCAGCGGGAGCGGGCGATGAGCACGACGACGGAACGGGCCGCGCCCGGCGCTGCGGGCGGCGGCGGGAGGGCGTTCGGTGCCGCGCTCGTCGCGGTGTTCGTCGCCGCCGTGTGGGCGACGCTCGCGCAGCACGCATCGATGGACGCGACGGGCGGGATGCCGATGGCGGGCGGCTGGACGTTGTCGGCCGGCTGGCTCGGGCCGTGCGGATGGGGCGCGGGGCGCGCGTTCGCCGCGTTTGCCGGCATGTGGGGCGCGATGACGGTGACGATGATGCTGCCGGTGCTGGCACCGGTGCTCTGGCGCTATCGGCAGGCGCTTGGCATGGTGGGCGCGGCGCGCGCGGCGGCGTTCGTCGCGGTCGCGGTCGCCGGCGCCGGCTATTTCTCCGTATGGATGGCGCTGGGTGCGGTGGCGTTTCCTGTCGGTCGCGCGTTGGCGGTGGAAGCCGCGCGGCTGCCTGCGCTCGCCGGTGCGATGCCGTTTGCGGCCGGTGCGCTCGTGATCGGTGCGGGCGTGCTGCAGTTTTCCGGCTGGAAGCTGCGTCAGCTTGCCTGTTGCCGGCACGCGGCGGCTGGCGCAGGCGCGCGGCCGGTGGCGGCTGAAACGGGCGCTGCATGGCGGCACGGCGTGCGCGCTGCGCTACGCTGCGGCGCGTGTTGCGGGAACCTGATGGCCATTGCACTGGCGGCCGGCGTGATGGATCTGCGCGTGATGGCCGTCGTGACGGTGGCGATCGCCGCCGAGCGGCTGGCGCCGGCCGGTGGACGCGTCGCCCGGATCGTCGGGGGCGTTGCGATCGGCGCCGGCGCGGCGATGATCGCGTGCGCCGCGGGCGGGCTGGCCTAGTGCCGCTTCGAGCCCGTTTCGGTGCGTCGAACGGGGCTGCCGGAGGTGCCGTCGTCGGGGCCGGCGTTGTCCTGCAACGACACGCGATCGGCCCGATTCCGGCCGCTTGCGCGAATGGGGCGATGCCGGGGTGAAACGAAAGGCGATCGAAAACGAACCGAACGGCGATCCGAACGATTCCGCCCCCGAACGCCTGGAGGCGGCTAACCCGTTGTTCGTGTTGTGAAAATTCGCAGCGCTTCGCGTATAATTCGCTTTTGCGCCCATAGGATTTGCCATGCGTCTGATCCAAAAAGCACTCACTTTCGATGACGTGCTCCTCGTTCCCGCCTTTTCCGACGTTCTCCCGCGCGACACCAGCCTGAAGACCAAGCTGACCCGCAACATCTCCCTGAACATGCCGCTCGTGTCCGCCGCGATGGACACCGTTACCGAAGGTCGCCTGGCGATCGCGATGGCGCAGCAGGGTGGTGTGGGTATCGTCCACAAGAACCTCACGCCGGCCGAGCAGGCTCGCGAGGTCGCGAAGGTCAAGCGTTTCGAATCGGGCGTCGTCCGTGACCCGATCACGGTGCCGCCGCAGATGAAGGTGCGCGACGTGATCGCGCTGTCGCGCCAGCATGGCATTTCGGGCTTCCCGGTCGTCGAAGGCCCGCAGCTCGTCGGCATCGTCACGAACCGCGACCTGCGTTTCGAATCGCGCCTCGACGAACCGGTCAAGTCGATCATGACGCCGCGCGACCGTCTCGTCACGGTCAGGGAAGGCACGCCGCTCGCCGAAGCGAAGGCGCTGATGCACAGCCACCGCCTCGAGCGCGTGCTGGTCGTCAACGACGCGTTCGAACTGCGCGGCCTGATGACCGTCAAGGACATCACGAAGCAGACCGAACACCCGGATGCGTGCAAGGACGAGCACGGCAAGCTGCGCGCAGGCGCGGCGGTCGGCGTCGGCCCCGACAACGAAGAGCGCGTCGAACTGCTGGTGCAGGCCGGCGTCGACGTGATCGTCGTCGATACCGCGCACGGTCACAGCAAGGGCGTGCTCGAGCGCGTGCGCTGGGTCAAGCAGAACTTCCCGCACGTCGAGGTGATCGGCGGCAACATCGCGACGGCAGCCGCCGCGAAGGCACTCGTCGAATACGGCGCGGATGCGGTCAAGGTCGGTATCGGCCCGGGCTCGATCTGCACGACGCGGATCGTCGCGGGCGTCGGCGTGCCGCAGATCAGCGCGATCGCGAACGTCGCGGAAGCGCTGAAGGGCACCGGCGTGCCGTGCATCGCCGATGGCGGCGTGCGTTTCTCGGGGGACGTGTCGAAGGCGCTCGCGGCCGGCGCGAACGCGGTGATGATGGGCAGCATGTTCGCGGGCACCGAAGAGGCGCCGGGCGACGTGTTCCTGTACCAGGGCCGCCAGTACAAGTCGTATCGCGGCATGGGTTCGGTCGGTGCGATGAAGGACGGCGCGGCAGACCGCTACTTCCAGGACAACTCCGCGAACATCGACAAGCTCGTGCCGGAAGGCATCGAAGGCCGCGTCGCATACAAGGGCTCGGTCAACGCGATCCTGTTCCAGCTGGTCGGCGGCGTGCGTGCCAGCATGGGCTACTGCGGCTGCAAGACGATCGACGAGCTGCACGACAAGGCCGAATTCGTCCAGATCACCGCGGCGGGCATGCGCGAGTCGCACGTGCACGACGTGCAGATCACGAAGGAAGCGCCCAACTACCACGTGGACTGATCGCCGATGAAACCGCTGCTGCGAGCCGTGTTGATCGTCGATGCCGTGCTGCTGCTGGCGTTCGGCGTGCTGTTCGTGCTGACGCCCTGGCAGGCGCTGTTCAACGCGCTGCAGCTGGCCAATATCCAGCCGGCGATGCTCGGCCAGGCGTTCGGCATCGCGCTGCTCGGGCTCGCGTGGCTCGCGTTTCATGCAGCGCTCAACGGTGACCTCACGGCGCCCGTCGCACGTGCGGTCGGCCATGTGAACTGGCTGATCGGCGTGCTGACGGTCGTATGGTCGATCGGCACCGGCAGCGGTCCCGCGCTTGCGGCCGCCGGCCGCGTGCTGTCGGCGGTGGCCGGTGTCGCGCTGATCCTGCTGGGCCTCGGTGGCGTGCGGCTGGCATCGACCGTGCGGCGGCGCGAAAAGCTGGAAAGGGCGGACAGGGCGCAGGCGCTCGACGCCCGGGACGCGAAGCGCCCGGCCGAACCGGCGCCGGCCGCCGCGCGGCAGCGTGTCGAACCGGTCGTCGGCCGTCCGGCGGCGCCTTCGGCGCCGGCCGCGGCCACCCCGCCGGCCGCACCCGACCGCGCGTCAGGCAGCGTCGCATTCGACGCCCGCCCGCCGTTGCAGGATTGACCGGCGATGCGTCGCGCGAGCCGCCTGCTGCCCGACGCCGCCGTCCACGCTTTTGACGCAGCGCTTGATGCGCTGCTTTTCTTATTCTCTTCATCCCGTCCGCAGCCATGCACGACAAAATCCTGATTCTCGACTTCGGTTCGCAAGTCACCCAATTGATCGCGCGGCGCGTGCGCGAAGCGCACGTCTACTGCGAAATTCATCCGAACGACGTGTCCGACGACTTCGTCCGCGAATTCGCGCCGAAGGCGGTGATCCTGTCGGGCAGCCACGCGAGCACGTACGAAGACCACCAGCTGCGCGCGCCGCAAGCCGTGTGGGATCTCGGCGTGCCGGTGCTCGGCATCTGCTACGGCATGCAGACGATGGCCGTGCAGCTCGGCGGCAAGGTCGAGTGGAGCGACCACCGCGAATTCGGCTACGCGGAAATGCGCGCGCACGGCCATACGCGCCTGCTCGACGGCATCGAGGATTTCAAGACGGCCGAAGGCCACGGCATGCTGAAGGTGTGGATGAGCCATGGCGACAAGGTTGCCGAGCTGCCGCCGGGCTTCGCGCTGATGGCGTCGACGCCGAGCTGCCCGATCGCCGGCATGGCCGACGAGGCGCGCGGCTACTACGCCGTGCAGTTCCACCCGGAAGTCACGCACACGGTGAAGGGCCGCCAGATCATCGAGCGTTTCGTGCTGCAGATCGCCGGCGCGAAGCCGGACTGGGTCATGCGCGACCACATCGAGGAAGCCGTCGCGAAGATCCGCGAGCAGGTCGGTGACGAGGAAGTGATTCTCGGGCTGTCCGGCGGTGTCGATTCGAGCGTTGCCGCTGCGCTGATCCATCGCGCGATCGGCGACCAGCTGACCTGCGTGTTCGTCGACCACGGCCTGCTGCGCCTGAACGAGGGCAAGATGGTGCTCGACATGTTCGAAGGCCGTCTGCATGCGAAGGTCGTGCACGTCGACGCATCCGAGCAGTTCCTCGGCCACCTGTCCGGCGTGACCGATCCGGAAGCGAAGCGCAAGATCATCGGCCGCGAGTTCGTCGAGGTGTTCCAGGCCGAAGCGCAGAAGCTGTCGAAGGCGAAGTGGCTCGCCCAGGGGACGATCTATCCGGACGTCGTCGAATCGGGCGGCACGAAGACGAAGAAGGCGACGACGATCAAGAGTCACCACAACGTCGGCGGCCTGCCGGAAACGCTCGGCCTGAAGCTGCTCGAGCCGCTGCGCGACCTGTTCAAGGACGAAGTGCGCGAACTGGGTGTCGCGCTCGGCCTGCCGCCGGAGATGGTGTATCGCCATCCGTTCCCGGGCCCGGGCCTCGGCGTGCGGATTCTCGGCGAAGTGAAGCGCGAATACGCGGATCTGCTGCGTCGCGCGGATGCGATTTTCATCGAGGAACTGCGTGGCACGACCGCCACTGCGCAGGATGCGGCAGCGGGCCTGTGCGGCGAGGCCGACGTCGGCAAGACCTGGTACGACCTGACGAGTCAGGCGTTCGCGGTGTTCCTGCCGGTGAAATCGGTCGGCGTGATGGGCGATGGCCGTACGTACGACTACGTGACGTCGCTGCGCGCGGTGCAGACCACCGACTTCATGACCGCACACTGGGCGCATCTGCCGTACGCGCTGCTCGGCCGTGCGTCGAACCGGATCATCAACGAGGTGCGCGGGATCAACCGGGTGGTGTACGACATCTCGGGCAAGCCGCCGGCGACGATCGAGTGGGAATGATGCAGCGCCGAGGCGTGCGTCGGTAGCGGATCACCGCATCGGATGATGTGAGCGCCCGGCAGGGGAACCTGCCGGGCGTTTTTTTACGCCGTGCGCGTTGTGTGACGATCGAAGCGGATCAGCGAAACTCAGCTCGCACGAACGTGGGACGAGTTCGTGCAAGGCATATGCAATGCCGGTAGCGGTTCACGTTCTGCCGAGCCCCGCCAGGTACGGCCACGGATAGATGCCGCGCGCATGTCCATCGCCAAACAGCAAACGAATGCCGTAACCGGCCGCTTCGACGCCATCCAGCGTCAGGTCCGCCTCCGCATCGATCCGCCCGCCATCGAGCCGGATTTTCCGACATGTCGCGCACGGGCAATCGCTGCGCAACCGCGCGTAGCCGATGCGCTGCATGCCGCCGTCCGGCCAGCGCAGCATCAACGCATGCGCCGCATGGTCGAGCAGGATCTCGGTCGGTACCTTCATCGCGCGTCGCCTTCGATCTGCGCGATCGCGATCCGCACGGCCTTGCGCACCTCGGGATCGCGATCGTCCAGCGCGTCATGCAGCGCGGATAGCGTCGCAGGGTCGCGCAGTTCGCCGAGCGACAGCGCGGCCTCCTTGCGCAGATTGCTGATCGTATGCGCGAGCAACGGGACGACGGCCGGTGCCGCGGCGGCATCGCGCAACTGGCCGAGCGCGCGCACCGCGCGCAAACGCACTTGCCAGTAGTCATCGTCGAGCGCGGTGACGAGCGGAGCACATGCGATCGCGACGCGCAGCTTGCCGAGCGTCGCGGCCGCTTCCTCGCGGACCTGCCATTCGGCGTCGCGCAGTGCTGTCAGCAATGCGGTCACGACCGCCGGGTCGCTCGATGTGGCAAACCCGACCGCACCGACGGCGATGCGCCGCACGTCCGCATGCGCGTCGGCCGTGGCGGTGCGAGCGAGCGGCGCCAGCGCGCGATGGTCTTTCAGCCAGCCGAGCACGGCGACGGCCTCGGCGCGCACGGCCGGCGCCGGCGCGTCGAGCGCGCGCAATGCCGGTGCGAACGCGGCGGGGTCGCGCAGTTCGCGCAAGCCGCGCAGCACGGCGCCGAGCACGAACGGCTCGGCGCGTTCGGCCCAACTGCACAGCACGGCGCCGGACGCGACATCCTTCAGTTCGGACAGGCTTTGCGCGGCGGTCGCGCGCACGTCGCCGTCGGCATCGAGCAACGCGTGGCACAGCGCGTCGACGACGTCGGGCTGTTCCCACGCGGCCAGCACCCGCGCGGCTTCGCCGCGCACGTCGGCGCACGGATCGTCGCGCAGTGCGGCAACGAAGGTCGGCACGAGATCGGGATCCTCGAGATCGGCGAGTTCGAGCAGCGCGATGCGCCGCACCGATGCGTCGGGTGCGGCAACGCGCGCGACGAGCGCGGCGAGATCGGGATCGCTATCGTGCGAGCCGGGCAACGGAAAAGCAGTGGAGGAAGCGGTCATGAGCGAAAAGTCGGGCAGTAGAAGGGCACGTCGTCACGCGGCGTCACGCAACAGCGCGAGGCAGCGCCGCTTGATGTCGACGAATGCGGGATCGGTGGTGCTGTCGTCGGTGCGCGGCCGCGCGAGCGGCACGCGAATGTCGGCGACGATGCGCGCGGGCCGCGGCGACAGCATCAGGATGCGGTCGCCGAGAAACAGCGCTTCCTCGATGTCGTGCGTGACGAACAGCACGGTGGTACCGATGCGCGACCAGATGTCGAGCAGCAGCGTCTGCATCATGCGGCGCGTCTGCGCGTCGAGCGCGCCGAACGGTTCGTCCATCAGCAGGATGCGCGGCCGGTTGATCAGCACGCGCGCGATCTCGACGCGCTGCTGCATGCCGCCGGACAGCTGCGCGGGGTAGTGCGCGCCATATCCGCCGAGCCCGACGAGTTCGAGGAGCGCGGCCGCTTCAAGACGGCGTTCGTGCGCCGGCACGCCCTTCATCTTGAGGCCGAACGCGACGTTGTCGATCACGCGTTTCCACGGAAACAGCGTGTGCTGCTGGAACACGAGCCCGCGATCGGGATGCGGGCGATCGACCGGTTCGCCGTCGACGACGATCTCGCCGCGCGTCGCGGCGACGTGTCCGGCCAGCGCGCCGAGCAGCGTCGATTTTCCGCATCCGGACGGCCCGAGCACGCAGACGAATTCGCCGGGCGCGATGTCGACGTCGAGCGCATCGAGCGCCGCGAAACGCGCATGCGGCGGGCCGAGCTCGATCGTCAGCGCGCGCACGCCGACGCGGCCCGGCGCGGCGGCCGTGACGACACCGGCCGCGCTCATTGCCGGCCTCCGCGCGGCGCATACCACGGCGTGAGCGCCGTGCCGATCCGCTTGACGAGCAGGCTGCTGCCCATGCCCAGCAGGCCGATCATCGCCATCCCAACGACGATGTCCGGGTAGTTCTGCAACGTGTAGGATTCCCACGTGAAATAACCGATGCCGTACTGGCCCGCGATCATCTCGGCGGTGACGAGGCAGAACCATGCGGTGCCCATCCCGATCGACAGGCCGGTGAAGATCGCGGGCGCGGCGCCCGGCAGGATCACTTCCGCATAGAGCGCGACGCCGCGCGTGCCGAGGCTGCGCGCGGTCGCGACGAGCCGCGGATCGACGGCCTCGGCACCGTGCACGGTGTTCAGCAGGATCGGGAACAGCGCGCCGATGAACGTGATGAACATCATGCTTAGTTCGGACGACGGAAACATCAGGATGGCGAGGGGAATCCACGCGACGGCCGGAATCGGCCGCAACACTTCGAGCGGCGGCAGCAGCGTGTCCTCGAGCGCGCGATAGCGGCCGATCGCGAGCCCGAGGCCGACGCCGGCGAATGCCGCGGCAACGAACCCGGCGAGCACGCGCGTGATGCTCGCGAACAGGTGCATCGGCAGTTTCGGCGAATGCAGCAGCGACCACAACGCGGGGCCGACGTCGGCGGGCGCCGGCACGTTCGCGAACGTGACGATGCCGAGCGACAGTCGCCACTGGACGGCTGCCTGCCACAGCGCGATGCACGCGGCGAGCGATGCGATCCGCAATGCGCGGCGGCGCAGCGATGCGGGCCGGCCGCGCGCGGCGGCGTGTGCGGTGCGGGTGTCGCCGGCGCGCGGCGACGCGGAGAGACGGCGTTTGGCAAGCTCGAAGGTGGCGGCCATGCGAGTATCCGGTAGCTGTGAGGGGAAAGGGGGGGCGTTCAGCGTGACGCGAGTGCCTGCGTGGTGCCGGTCTTCGCGGCCGCGTAATCGACCACGGCACCCGATACCTGCTTCGCGTACGCAGCGGCGCTCGTTTTCAGCAGGAACGCGCTCAGCACGCCGTGCGCGTCCTTCACGTACCACGCCTGATCGGCGAACAGCTTCAGTCCGCTCGCATGGTCGTGCACGAACACGGCGCGTACTTTCGCATCCGGGCCGAGCTTGCCGAGCGCGGCGAAGGCGGCCGCAGGGCTCGCATAGTGGCGCACGGGTTGGTCGCCGGCGAGCCACACCTGCGCGACGTCGTTGAAGTCACGGATCGGCTTGCCGGTCGCCGCGTCGTTCGCGACGAGCGGCTGCTTGCCGTAGTGCTTCAGCGCGGCGTCGTAGTCGAGCCCCGATGCCTTGAACGCCGCACGGATATAGCGGTCGTCGATGAAGGTTGCAGGATCGGGCGCGGTGTCGGTCTTCTTCAGCAGCTTCAGCGTATCGATCGCGGTGGCGAGGGCCTGCCGGTATTCGGGTTTCCACGTGAGGTCGCGGGTCTGGATGCCGAGCGGGCCGTGATACAGGTAGTCGACCGGCGCCTCGATACCGGTGACCTTCTCGATCAGCAGGCTGTATTTCTCGGGGTCTTGCGCGATCAGCCGGTTCGCTTCGAGCGCGGCGCGCAGGTATGCGACGACCACCTCCGGATAGCGTTGCGCGTAGTCGGCGTCGACGAGCGCGCCGTGGAAGGTCGGCGCATGGGTTTGCGCGCCGTCGTAGATCTTGCGCGCGATCCCGCGATACGGGAACAGGTCGGCGAACGGCACGAAGTCCGCATGCGCGTCGATCTTGCCGGCCTTCAGCGCGCTGCCGGCCACTTCCGGCGCCTGCGTGACGATGTTCACGTCGGTGTCGGGATTCCAGCCCTGGGCCTTGATCGCGCGCAGCAGCATCCCGTGCGAGGTCGACGCGAACGGCACCGAGATCGTCTTGCCCTTGAGATCGGCGAGCGAGCGCACCGGCGAGTTCGTCGGCACGACGATGCCGTTGCCGCTGCCTTCGATGCTGCCGTCGAGCACGGTGATGAACACGCTCTTGCGGCCTGCCTTGCGGAACGCCGCGCCGTTCAGCGCGCCGGGGAAGTCCGCCATCGCGCCGAAGTCCAGCTTGCCGGCGACCATCTCGTTGGTCAGCGGCGCGCCCGACGTGAAGTCCTTCCACCGCACGTCGTACGTCACGTTCTGGTACTTGCCGGTGTGCGGCAGGTATTTGTCGAGCAGGTGCAGTTCGCGGATCAGCAGGCCGCCGGTCGCGCAGTTGATCGTCGTATCCTGCGTGCCGATCGCGACGCGGATCGTTTCGGCGCGCGCGAGGCCGGTGGCCGACAGCGCGAGCGAGATGGCGAACAGGTGGAGCATCCGTAGCGTTGGTTTCATGTGTCGTGAGTCCGGTAGTGGAAAGGCGCCGCGCCGGCGGCGCGCGGGATCAGCGCAGCAGGTACGGAATGTCGACCTTGACCGCGCCGGTCGGGCAATCGCGTTCGCATGGCATGCAGTACCAGCATTCGTCGAACTGCATGTAGGCCTTGCCCTTGGTCACGTCGATCGCAAGCAGGTCGAGCGGGCACACGTCGACGCACACGGTGCAGCCCTTGTCGGCGATGCAGCGGTCCTCGTCGATCGTCACGGGTGCGCTGCTGCGCAGGAAGATGTCGTGCGGGGTATGGGGCACGGTAGGGCTCCTCGAAGTCAAAGTGCGGCCGCGAGCGCGGCCGGTTCGCGGATGCGGAGATGCGCGTAGGCGGTGCGTTCGTCGTCGGCGAGCGGCACGACGTACGGTTCGACCGGCCGCTTCTCGCTGTGCATCGCACCGTCGGCGCCCTTGCGCAGCCACGTGTGGCAGAACCAGTCGGCGTCGTTGCGCTGCGGGAAGTCGACGCGATGGTGGTACAGCCCCCAGCGGCTCTCGGTGCGGAACAGCGACGCGCGCGCGGCCATTTCGGCGCAGTCGCGGATCGCACGCACTTCGGCCGCACGCATCAGTTCATGTGGATGGCTGGCCTTGATTTCTTCGATATCCTCAATAATTCCGTCAAAACGTCGAAGACCGATTTCCATCTTGCGCGTCACCTTCGGCGGTTGCAGATAGTCGTTCACCATGCGGCGCAGCTTGTATTCGACCTGGGCAGGCGCGAGGCCGCGCTCGCGCGCGAGCGGCGCGAGCACCCGCGCACGTTCGGTCGCAACCTGCTCGTCGTCCACCGGCGCATGCTCGCGGCCGGCCACGTAGTCGGCTGCGTTCTGCCCGGCGAACCAGCCGTACGTGAACGCGCCGAGCATGTAGTTGTGCGGGACGGCCGCCATGTCGCCGGCCGCATAGAGCCCCGGCACGGTCGTCTCCGCACGCGCGTTCACGTACACGCCGGACGCACTGTGGCCGCTGCAGAAGCCGATCTCCGAGATATGCATCTCGACCATCTGTTGCCGGTAGTCGGTGCCGCGTCCCGCGTGGAAGCGGCCGCGGCTCGGCCGCTCGTTCGTGTGCAGGATCTGCTCGATGGTCTGGATCGTTTCCTCGGCGAGATGGTCGAGCTTCAGGAACACCGGGCCGTTGCCGCTTTGCAGTTCCTGGTAGAACTCCCACATCATCTGGCCGCTCCAGTAATCGCACTCGATGAAGCGCTCGCCCTTGCCGTTCGCGGTGAAACCGCCGAGCGGACCCGTCACGTACGCGCACGCCGGGCCGTTGTAGTCCTTGATCAGCGGATTGATCTGGAAGCACTCGAGGTTCGCGAGCGCGGCACCGGCGTGATACGCCATCGCGTAGCCGTCGCCGGCATTGGTCGGGTTCTCGTACGTGCCCATCAGGTAGCCGGACGCCGGCAGCCCGAGACGGCCGGCCGCGCCGCAGCACAGGATCACGGCCTTCGCGCGGATCACGTGAAAGTCGGCCGTGCGGCAGTCGAAGCCGAGCACGCCGCTCGCACGGCCGTGCGCGTCGGTGAGCACGCGCGTCGCGACGATCCGGTTCGTGATCGCGATGCGTGCGCGCTTCAGCTGCCGGTACAGCACCTTCTTGATGTCGTGGCCTTCCGGCATCGGCAGCACGTACGAACCCATGTGGTGGACCTTCTTCACCGCGTAGTCGCCGGTGCCGTCCTTTTCGAACTTCACGCCCCAGCGGTCGAGCTGCTCGATCGTCGCGAAGCTGTGCGTCGCATATGCGTACACGGCCTCCTGGTCGACGATCCCGTCGTTGGCGATCGTGATCTCGCGCGTGTACTGCTCGGGCGTCGCATGGCCGGGGATCACCGCGTTGTTCAGGCCGTCCATCCCCATCGAGATCGCGCCGCTGCGCTTCACGTGAGCCTTCTCCAGCAGCAGCACGCGCAGCGACGGGTCGCGCTCCTTCGCCTTGATCGCCGCCATCGGGCCGGCCGTGCCGCCGCCGACCACGACGACGTCGTATTCGTGTACATGGGTATTCATTGCGGGTTCCTTGCAGGTTGGGGCGTCTTCTGCCGGTCGATGCGCAGCCGGTACTGGAAGGCGTCGCCGCGGAAGTACAGGTATTCGTAGTCGATCGGCGCGCCCAATGCGTCATGGGTGAGCCGCTCGATCCGCAGCACGGGGCTGCTGTCCTCGACGCGCAGCGCATCGACGATTTCGTCGTCGGCGAGAATCGCGTCGATCGACACGTCGGCGTGGCCGAGCGACACGCCGCAGTCGTTCTCGAGGATCAGGAAGATGTCGCGGGTCGCGAGATCGGCGCCCGCGAGCCGCTTGCCGAGCGCTTCGGGCACCCACGTCTGTTCGAGCGACACGGGCTCCCGGTTCAGCAGCCGCACGCGATGGATCTCGACGAGCGGCGCGCCTTCCGGGACGTTCAGCTTCGTCGCGAGATGGCGGTCGGCCTTCACGGTCCGGAACGTGCGCAACTGGTTGACGATCTCGTAGCCCATCGACGACATCGCCTCGGCGAAGCCCTGCAGCGACGTCACGTTCTGGAACGCCTTCGGCTTCGACACGAACGTGCCCTTGCCGTGCAGCTTGAACAGCAGGCCTTCCTTCTGCAGATCGCCGAGCGCCTGGCGCACCGTGATGCGGCTCACGTCGAACATCGCGCAGAGTTCGTGCTCGGACGGCATCCGGTTGTGCGGCGCATAGGTGCCGTCGAGGATGCGCGCGCGCAGCGTGTCCTTGATCTGCACGTAGAGCGGCGCCGCCGACAGCGGCACGACGTTGGGTGGGGTCATCGGTCAACTTGATATAACAAGAGGACTCGAGTGTAGTGAGCCGGCTCGCGCGCCCAAACCAACTATTTCTGCTTTCGACTTTCCGATTCCGGAAAAGCGGGGCGGCGGCCGGCGGGCGTCCGACCGGGAGAAAGGAGATGCCAGATGCGTGATTCCCGCTACCGCTGGGCGAGCGCCGCCGCGGGCGGCCTCACGGGCTGTATCGCGATCGGCGCGATGTTTTCGCTGCCCGTGTTCCCGCGGGCCATTGCACGCGACACCGGCTGGTCGATGACCGGCATTTCCACCGCGATGACGCTCGGCTTCATCGCGATGGCGTTCGCGAGCATCGGCTGGGGCTGTCTGTCCGACCGGATCGGCACGCGCGCGGTGGTCGTGACGGGTGCCGTGCTGTTGTCAGCGAGCCTCGCGCTCGCGAGCCGCGCACCGTCGCTGCTCGCGTTCCAGCTGACGTTCGGGCTGGCCGTCGGCAGCGCGACGGCCGCGATATTCGCACCGATGATGGCGTGCGTGACCGGCGGGTTCGACACGCACCGCAGCCTCGCGGTGTCGCTGCTGTCGGCCGGCATGAGGATGGCGCCGATGACGATGTCGCCGTTCGCCGCGTGACGGGACAGCCGCGAAACGGCGATTGCGGCGATTTCGGCCAGTCGAGGCCCCCGGTTCGTGCGGATCAAAATAAAAAACGGCCCCCGGACATCGGCCGCCCGAACGGGGCCGCACCCGCGCGGAGCCTGCTGCGGCGCAGCACAGCGGCAAGTCGAGGCGATCGGCACGCATGCGCGCCGATTCGGCCCCTAAAAAACGCAATGTCGAGCAACCCTTCGAAGGGCCTGTCATACGCACGTCACCCTGCTAGAATTCGGCTGCCGCATTTGTTCCGATTGACTAATGAGATTGCTTGACGCACTGGTCGAACAACGTATTGCCGCCGCCGCCGCGCGGGGCGAGTTCGACGATTTGCCGGGTACCGGCGCGCCCCAGGCGCTGGATGACGACCTGCTCGTACCCGAGGAGGTGCGGGTGGCCAACCGTATCCTGAAGAATGCGGGCTTCGTGCCGCCGGCCGTCGAGCAACTGCGCGCGCTGCGCAATCTGCAGGACGAACTGCAGGCGGTCAGCGATCGTGCCGCGCGCTGCCGGCTGCAGGCCAGGATTCTCGCGCTCGACATGGCGCTCGAGTCGCTGCGCGGCGGCCCGATGGTGATGCCGCGCGACTACTGCCGGCGCATCGCGGAACGTCTGTGCGAGCGCGGGCTCGACGACGTGCCCGCCGAAGCGGGGCCGATGTGAGCGCCGACGCGCTGCACGACGAAGCAGCCGGATCCGGCGCCGCGCCCGATTCCCCCGTTCCCGAAGCCACGCCCGCATCGGCGCGCGACCTGCATTTCATGCGTCTCGCGCAGGCCGCCGCCGAAGAGGCGCGCGCGGCCGGCGAGGTGCCGGTCGGCGCGGTGCTCGTGCGCGGCGACGAAGTGATCGCACGCGGCTTCAACCATCCGATCGGCGGGCACGATCCGTCGGCCCACGCGGAAATGGCCGCGCTGCGCATGGCCGCGCGGCATCTGCAGAACTACCGGATGCCCGGCTGCGAGCTGTACGTGACGCTCGAGCCGTGCCTGATGTGCGCGGGCGCGATCATGCACGCGCGCATCGCGCGGGTCGTCTACGGCGCGGCCGACCCGAAGACGGGCGCATGCGGCAGCGTGATCGATGCGTTCGCGAATCCGCAGCTCAATCACCATACCGAAGTGACGGGCGGCGTGCTCGCCGACGAATGCGGCGCCGCGCTGAAGTCGTTCTTCGCGGAACGCCGTCGTGCGCTGCGTGAAGCGCGGCTTGCCCGCGACGCCGAAGCCGGCCCGTCATAGCGCGCCCGCCGCGCCCGTCGCCCGAAGCGGGCGGGCTGCGCAGTTCCGTGAACCGGAGACGGTTCGGACCCTCTAAGCAGGTTTGACGATCCCGACACCTTTCGCCATGTCCTTCCAGCCCGCCGCGCCCTATACCATCCGCCTGCTCGCGCCGTCCGGTTATCCGCACGATCCCGACGCGATCAATCGCGCGCTCGAGCGCCTGAGCGGCGCGCAGCATCGCATCGAGAACATCGAGGCGACGCAGCGGCGCTTTCAGCGTTTCGGCGGCACCGACGGCGAGCGGGCCGGCGATCTGAACCGCCTGGCGGATCCGGAGCGCGCGCTGCCCGATATCGCGCTCGCGGTGCGCGGCGGCTACGGCGCCGCGCGCATCCTGCATGGGCTCGACTATCGCGGGCTCGAGCGCCGTCTGCGCGATCAGCCGATCGCGCTGGTGGGCCACAGCGACTTCACCGCGATCCAGCTCGCGCTGTACGCGAAGGCGCGCATCAAGACGTTCGGCGGCCCGATGCTGTCGGCCGACTTCGGCGCGGAAACGCCGAGCGACTTCACGATGCAGCACTTCTGGCAGACGCTGTCGCAGCCGACCACCACGCTCATCACCGAAGCACCGCAGGTGCAGACCGTGAATGTGACGGGCACGCTGTGGGGCGGCAATCTCGCGATCCTCACGTCGCTGGTCGGCACGCCGTACATGCCCGACATCGAAGGCGGCATCCTGTTCGTCGAAGACGTCAACGAACAGCCGTTCCGGATCGAACGGATGATCTATCAGCTGCATCTGTCGGGGCTGCTCGCGCGCCAGCAGGCGCTCGTGCTCGGCCAGTTCACGGGCGCGCGTCCGTTCGAGTACGACAACGGCTACGACATGCAGGCGATGATCGACCAGGTGCGTTCGATGGTCGGCATCCCGGTCGTCACGGGGCTGCAGTTCGGCCACGTGCCCGACCTGCTGACGCTGCCGTTCGGCGCGCAGGCGCAGCTCGTCGCGAATGCGCACGGCTTCCGGCTGACGTTGTCCGACTATCCGCATCTCGGCTGAGCCGGGCGGGCGGGTAGCATCGAAAGGCGGGATTCCACCGCCTTTTTCTTTAAGTAAACGCGCAACTAACGGTCCCGATTTTTCGCCGGCTTCGATCGATCTTGTCGCACCGTGTGCACCATTTTTGTCAACAAAATGGCCGGCAGGGTATACACCGTGAGCCGCCATGGGAAAGCGAAAGAGGCTTGTCGTGCCTGGATTTCGTGCGTCACGCACCGATCTGGTACAGCGCAATGAGCCCAGATTGTGCGCATTTCAAGAAAAGAATTGTTGACAATCTTTATGTCCGTCCTAGGATGAGGACCATCACACGATGCAGATCATGAACGAGCCCGATTTCCATCCGTCCGGCGCTGCCGGTCCCGAAGCGATCGCCGAGCGGATTCGCACCGCGATCCTCGAGCATCGGCTCGCGCCCGGCGCGAAGCTGACGGAAGCGCAGCTTTGCGACGTGTTCGGCGTGAAGCGCGGGACGATTCGGCAGGCGCTCGCGCAGCTGGCGGCCGACAAGCTGGTCGACCTCGAGCCGAACCGCGGCGCGTTCGTCGCGAGTCCGACGCTGCAGGACGTGCACGAGGTGTTCGAGATGCGCCGGATCATCGAGCTGGCCGTCGTCGAGCGGCTCGCGACGGGGCCGGGCGCGAAGCGGCTGAAGGGCGTCGCGGCGCTGATCGACAAGGAACGCCGCGCGTTCGAGCGGCATGACTTCGCGGCGTGGATCCGCCTGTCGGGCGAGTTCCATACGGCGCTTGCGGCGCTGGTGGGCAATGCGACGCTCAGCGAGTGCCTCGACGGGCTCGTCGCGCGCTCGACGCTGATGTCGGCGCTGTACGAATCGCACGGGCGCAGCCCGTGCTCGTGCGACGACCACGACGAGATCCTGACCGCGCTGGAGGCGGGGGATTCGAAGCAGGCCGTGACGCTGATGGCGCACCACCTGCAGCATGTCGAACTGAAGATGCTGGACCGGCCCGCGCAAGGGCAGGTCGATTTGCGCGAAGTGTTCGGCGGCGCCTGAGCGGCGACGCGAACCCGGCCGCGCGCCACACGACGAGAGCAATGCAGGCCGGCGGTTTGCGCCGCCGGCCGCCAGTCCGACTCCGGGCGACGATCCGGAGCGATATCGATGACGGTGGAGCGGCTGTCCGGCCGCGTCAAGGAGAAGTCATGGCTCAGTTCAGTGTGGTGCACGACAGCGCCTATCCGGCGGAACAAGGCGGCGAGGGCGGCAGTTCCGCGTTGCCGGATGGTTACAGTCTGCGTTTGTACAACGAAGATTTGGCACCCCTTAAGAATCAGACATGGGGATCGTACAACATCTTCGCGTTCTGGATGTCGGACGTGCACAGCGTCGGCGGCTACGTGTTCGCGGGCAGCCTGTTCGCGCTCGGGCTGACGAGCTGGCAGGTACTGATCGCGCTGATCGTCGGCATCACGATCGTCAACCGGCTGTGCAACCTGATCGCGCGGCCGAGCCAGCAGATCGGCGTGCCGTATCCGGTCGCGTGCCGCGCGACCTTCGGCGTGCTCGGCGCGAACGTGCCGGCCGTGATCCGTGGGCTGATCGCGATCGCGTGGTACGGCATCCAGACCTATCTCGCGTCCAGCGCGCTCGTGATCGTCGTGCTCAAGTTCTTTCCGCAGTGGCTGCCGTACGCGGACGTCCATCGCTACGGCTTCCTCGGGCTGTCGGCGGTCGGCTGGGCCGGCTTCATGCTGCTGTGGGTGCTGCAGGCGTTCGTGTTCTGGAACGGGATGGAGACGATCAAGAAGTTCATCGACTTCGCGGGCCCGGCCGTCTACATCGTGATGTTCATCCTGGCCGGCTACATGGTGTGGCGCGCGGGCTGGCGCAACATCGGCATCAACCTCGGCGGCGTCAAGTATCACGGCGCGGAAGTGATTCCCGTGATGATCACGGCCGTGTCGCTCGTCGTGTCGTACTTCTCCGGGCCGATGCTCAATTTCGGCGACTTCTCGCGCTATTGCCGCTCGTTCGACGAAGTGAAGCGCGGCAACTTCTGGGGGCTGCCGGTCAACTTCCTCGCGTTCTCGCTCGTCACGGTGATCACGACGGCCGCGACGCTGCCGGTGTTCGGCGAACTCATCACGGATCCCGTCGAGACGGTCGGCCGCATCGACCATCCGACCGCGGTGATCCTCGGCGCGCTGACCTTCACGATCGCGACGATCGGCATCAACATCGTCGCGAACTTCGTGTCGCCCGCATTCGATTTCTCGAACGTCGCGCCGCGGCTGATCAGCTGGCGCGCGGGCGGGA
Source organism: Burkholderia sp. 22313 (assembly GCF_052045245.1). Taxonomy (NCBI): domain Bacteria; kingdom Pseudomonadati; phylum Pseudomonadota; class Betaproteobacteria; order Burkholderiales; family Burkholderiaceae; genus Burkholderia; species Burkholderia sp. 22313. The sequence continues at coordinate 15,952 of NZ_JBQEON010000040.1, read as the reverse complement.
TGCTCGCGGCCGTCGCGTCGATCTTCATCACGCCGTGGAACCTGTTCAACAACCCGGCCGTGATCCACTACACGCTCGACGTGCTCGGCGCGTTCATCGGCCCGCTGTACGGCGTGCTGATCGCCGATTTCTACCTCGTCAAGCGCGGTCGGCTCGTGCGCGACGACCTGTACACGATGTCCGACAGCGGCACCTACTGGTACACGGGCGGCGTGAACCGCCGCGCGCTCGCCGCGCTGCTGCCGGCCGCGGTGATTGCCGTCATCTGCGTGATGGTGCCGGGCTGGCAGGCCGCCGCGAACTTCTCGTGGTTCATCGGCGCAGGGCTCGGCTTCGTGTTCTACCGGCTGCTCGTGAGCGCCAAGGCGTGAGGGGGGCACGATGAAGATCAAGCTGATCAATCCGAACACGACACAGCGGATGACCGATGCGATGGGCCGCTGCGCGCGTGAAGTGGCGGCCGCGGGCACCGAGATCGTCGCGGTGAGTCCGCCGATGGGGCCGCCGTCGATCGAAGGCTATTACGACGAGGCGCTCGCGACGCCCGGGCTGCTCGCCGAGATCGCGCAGGGCGAGCGCGACGGCTTCGACGCGTACGTGATCGCCTGTTTCGGCGATCCGGGCCTGTATGCGGCACGCGAAGTCGCGCGCGGGCCGGTGATCGGCATCGCCGAGGCGGCGATGCACGCGGCGAGCGTGCTTGCGCCGGGTTTCTCGGTCGTCACGACGCTCGCGCGCACCTGCGGGATGGCGTGGCATCTCGCCGAGCGCTACGGGATGAAGCGGTTCTGCCGCAACGTGCGCGCGACCGACGTCGCGGTGCTCGAGCTCGACCGGCCAGGTTCCGCCGCGCGGCGGATCATCGTCGACGAATGCCGGCGCGCGCTCGACGAGGACGGCGCCGACGCGATCGTGCTCGGCTGCGCGGGGATGGCCGAATTCGCGCACGAGATCGAGCAGCAGATCGGCGCGCCGGTGGTCGAGGGCGTCACCGCAGCCGTGAAGTGGGCCGAGGCACTCGTGTCGCTGCGTCTGGCGACGGCGAAGCGCGGCGACTATGCGCGGCCGCTGCCGAAGCGCTACGACGGCGAATTCGCGCGCTTCAGCCCGCCGGAGCACGCGCCCGCGGCCGCACCGGCCGCCGCCCCGGCTCGCAGCGGGAACGCCGCATCGGAACCGGTCCCGACTTTGCCGCAACCGCACATACACGCCGTCTGACATGCACTATCTGCGCCGCTGTATGGGCGCGTATGAACGTTTTCGCTACACTGGGCCGTCATCGCATCGGCCTGCGCGGCCGGCCTCCGGCACCCGCGCGGGCCGATGCGAACCCATTATTTCAGCAAGCTTTCGCCGCACTTCGAACCCATGTCACTCGATCCCAACTATCCTCGCGACCTGATCGGCTACGGCCGCCATCCCGTGCAGGCGAACTGGCCGGGGCGCGCCCGCGTCGCCGTGCAATTCGTCCTGAACTACGAGGAGGGCGGCGAGAACTGCGTGCTGCACGGCGATCCGGGCTCCGAGCAGTTTCTGTCCGAAATCGTCGGCGCGGCCGCGTATCCGGACCGCCACATGAGCATGGAGTCGATCTACGAATACGGTTCGCGGGCCGGCGTGTGGCGCATCCTGCGCGAATTCGAGAAGCGCGGGCTGCCGCTGACGGTGTTCGGCGTCGGCATGGCGATCGAGCGCCATCCGGAACTCGCGCGCGCCTTCGTCGAGCTCGGCCATGAGATCGCGTGCCACGGATGGCGCTGGATCCACTATCAGAGCATGACGCCCGAGCTCGAAGCCGAGCACATGCGCCTCGGGATGGAAGCGATCGAGCGCGTGACGGGTGAGCGTCCGCTCGGCTGGTACACCGGCCGCGACAGCCCGAACACGCATCGTCTTGTCGCGGAATACGGCGGTTTCCTGTACGACTCCGACAACTATGGCGACGACCTGCCGTTCTGGATGGAGGTCGGCGTGTCGGGCGGCGGCACGTCGCCGCAGCTGATCGTCCCGTACACGCTCGACACGAACGACATGCGCTTCGCGACGCCGCAGGGCTTCAACACCGGCGACCACTTCTTCGACTACCTGCGCGACGCGTTCGACGTGCTGTACGCGGAGGGCGACGAAGCGCCGAAGATGCTGTCGATCGGCATGCACTGCCGACTGCTGGGCCGGCCGGGACGTTTCCGCGGGCTGCAGCGTTTCCTCGATCACATCGAGACGCACGATCGCGTATGGGTGACGCGTCGTGTCGATATCGCGCGTCATTGGCGTGAACATCATCCGTATCAGCCCAATCATCGAAACGAAGGGAAAGCATGAAGGCGATGCGTTACACGTTGGAGCAACTGAACACGATGGCGCCGAGCGCATTCGTCGCGGCACTGTCGGGAATCTTCGAACATTCGCCGTGGGTGGCCGAGGTCGCCGCGGGCGAGCGGCCGTTCGCGAGCATCGATGCGCTGCACAAGACGATGTCGGGTGCGGTCGAAACGGGCGGCGAAGTGCGCCAGCTCGCGCTGATCAACGCGCACCCGGAGCTGGCCGGCAAGGCCGCCGTGCGCGGCGAGCTGACGGCCGAGTCGACGCGCGAGCAGAGCGGCGCGGGTCTCGACCAGTGCACGCAGGAAGAGTTCGACAAGCTGCTGACGCTGAACCGCACGTATCGCGAGAAGTTCGGATTCCCGTTCATCCTCGCGGTGCGCGGCTATGACCGGCACGGCATCATCGCGAACTTCGAGTCGCGCGTGAATCATTCGCGTACCGAGGAACTGCGTGCGAGCCTCGACCAGATCTACCGGATCGCGCGCTTCCGCCTCGACGACCTGATCGACGCCTGACAACGCAACACGGCCTGCTGCGTCGCAGCGGCCTGATCGCATCACTGAAACCAAGGAAACATCATGGCTGTTCCGCTTCTCGATCCCGACGCTCCCGATTTCACGCGGCGCTACGTGAACCTCGCCGACCCGCGTCTCGGTGCACAGGCGCTCGAGGCCAGCGACGACTTCTTCGCGCCGAAGGACCGGATGCTGAATCCCGAGCCGGCGGTGTTCATCCCCGGCAAGTACGACGACCACGGCAAGTGGATGGATGGCTGGGAGACGCGCCGCAAGCGCACGACGGGCTATGACTGGTGCATCGTCAAGCTCGCGCGGCCGGGCGTGATCAAGGGCTTCGACCTCGATACGAGCCACTTCACCGGCAACTTCCCGCCGGCCGCGTCGATCGAGGCCGCGTTCGTGGCCGACGGGGCGCCGACGCATGCGACGCAATGGGTCGAGATCGTGCCGTCGACGACGCTGCAGGGCAACAGCCATCACTACGTCGCGGCGAGCGACGCGCGTGCGTTCACGCACCTGCGCGTGAACATCTATCCGGACGGCGGCATCGCGCGCCTGCGCGTGTATGGCCAGCCGCAGCTCGACTGGGCCGGTGCGAGCGCGACCGAACAGTTCGACCTCGCGGCGATGGAAAACGGCGGCTACGTGGTGGCCGCGAACAACCAGCACTTCGGCGTTGCGTCGAACCTGCTGCTGCCGGGCCGCGGCGTGAACATGGGCGACGGCTGGGAAACCCGCCGCCGCCGCGAACCGGGCAACGACTGGGCGATCGTCGCGCTCGCGCAGCCGGGCGTGATCCGCAGGATCGAAGTCGATACCGCGTTCTTCAAGGGCAACTACCCGGACCGCTGCTCGATCCAGGCCGCCTATGTGTCGGGCGGCACCGACAGCTCGCTGATCACGCAGTCGATGTTCTGGCCGGTGCTGCTCGGCGAACAGAAGCTGCAGATGGACAAGCAGCACTATTTCGAACAGGAAATCGCCTCGCTGGGCCCGGTGACCCACGTGCGCCTGAACATCATTCCGGACGGCGGCGTATCGCGCCTGCGTCTGTGGGGGACGCTCGACAAATGAAGACGCTTGCAATCGAACCGCTGACCAAGGAAGCGTTCGCGCCGTTCGGCGACGTGATCGAAACGGAAGGGGCGAAGCAGATTCCGATCAACCTCGGCACGACGATCCGCTTTCACGATCTCGCGAAAGTCGACGTGACCGACGAAGACGGCCGCACGCTCGTCAACCTGTTCCGCGGCCAGCCGCGCACGCTGCCGTTCGAGGTGAAGATGCTCGAGCGCCATCCGCTCGGCAGCCAGGCGTTCGTGCCGCTGAACGACCAGCCGTATCTCGTCGTCGTCGCGCCGGCGGGCGAGCTCGATCCGTCGGCGATCCGCGCGTTCGTGACGAGCGGGTGGCAGGGCGTCAACTACGCGAAGGGCGTGTGGCATCACCCGCTGATCGCGCTGGGCGGCGTCAGCGACTTCATCGTCGTCGATCGCGGCGGTGACGGCCTGAATCTGAACGAGCAGGATCTGCAGGAATCGCTGTGGCTCACCGAGGACGCGCTGGATGCAGTGACGACCTGAGCCGGATTCCAGCCGTGCCGCTTCGTTGAAGAAACCCGCGCGAATCGCGCGGGTTTTTTTATGCTTGCCGCACGCGCATCGCCGCGTTTTGCAGCCGGCTCGCGGACGTGACGTCGTGGATGCATCGCGCACGGCGGCCGCGTGCTATCGTGCCCGCATCGCCACCGCACGACGCCCGGTTCCGGCCCCATACCCACGATGAGCCAACCTGAAAACGACCTCACGATCCTGCTGCGTACGATGCAGCCCGAACTGCATCGCGGTGCCTTCGCATTCGTCGCGCTTCCGGCCGATGCAGACTTATCGTTATCCGAAACGATCGCGACGTTCCGCGAAGCGGAGGGCATGACGGTCGTGGTCGACGAGCAGACGGCCGCGCGTCGCGGCTGGCCCGTGCTGTTCCGTGCGGCGTGGATCACGCTGACCGTGCATTCGGACCTCGCCGCGGTCGGCCTGACGGCCGCGTTCGCGCGCGCCCTCGGCGCCGCCGGCATCAGCTGCAACGTGATGGCCGCCGCGTATCACGATCACATCTTCGTGCCGTTCGACGACGGCCCGCGCGCGCTCGATGCGCTCGTCGCGCTGCAGCGCGACGCGCTGCGCGGCTAGCGGGCGCCCCGTTTCGCGCAGGCAAAAAAAACGGGCCCGTTTCCGGGCCCGCGAACGGAGAGGATTGCGCCGGCAACGAATGGCCGGCGCACGGCGGCTTACTTGTTCGCGCCACCCTCGAACCAGGCGGCGAGCTTCACGCGCTCGTCGTCGGTCATGTGCGTGACGTTGCCGATCGGCATCGCCTTCAGGCGCACGGCCTGTTCATAGATACGCTGCGCGTTCTTCGACACTTCGTCCGGCGTGTCGAACATCACGCCGGCGGGCGCGCTGCCCATCAGCGTCGGCTTGGCCGAGTGGCACTCGACGCAGCGCTGCTGCAGGACCGGCATGATGTCGGCGATCACGATCTTCGGCGCGTTCGCCGCTTGCGCTTCCGGTGCGACCGGCTTCGGCATCGTCCACACCAGGGCGCCCGACAGCAGCGCGACGCCGCCGATCGGCAGGTACCACAGCTGCTTGCCGCGGTGACGCATCACGAAGAACTGGCGGATCAGCGCGCCGGCCAGCATGATCAGCACGAGCACGACCCAGTTGAACTTGTTCGTGTACGTCATCGCATAGTGGTTCGACAGCATCGCGAACACCACCGGCAGCGTGAAGTACGTGTTGTGCACCGAGCGCTGCTTGCCACGCTTGCCGTAGATCGGGTTCGGTTCTTCACCCTTGAGCATCTTGTCGACCATCTTGCGCTGGCCCGGGATGATCACGAAGAACACGTTCGCCGACATGATCGTCGCGAGCATCGCGCCGACGATCAGGTACGCCGCGCGGCCCGAGAAGATGTGGCACGCGAGATACGCGGCGACCACGACGTAGATGCCGACGCAGATGCCGAGCACACGGTCGTTGGTGCCGAGGAGGCGGCACAGCGAGTCGTAGACGATCCAGCCGGCCGCGAGGAAGCCGAGTGCGGATGCAACGGCGACCACCGGGCCCATGTCGAGCACGCTCTTGTCGATCAGGTAGGTGTTCGGCGCGAGCAGGTACAGCACGAAGAACAGCGAGAAGCCCGACAGCCACGTCGTGTACGACGGCCACTTCGACCAGTGCAGGTCATCCGGCATTTCCGGCGGCGCGACCGTGTACTTCTGCATGTTGTAGAAACCGCCGCCGTGGACGTGCCACAGTTCGCCGAACACGCCGCGCTTGCGCTGGTTCGCGTCGGTGGGCGGTTTCAGGCTGTTGTCGAGTGCGACGAAATAGAATGACTCGCCGATCCACGCAATGGCGACGATGACGTGCAGCCATCGCAGCGCGAGGTTCAGCCAGTCGGTGATGAAGCCTTCCATGAAACTCCTCCAGACTCAGATCGTTGTCTTTGATGCGGGCGCCGATACGTGTGTCAGCTGCCGCGATAGGTGCTGTACGACCACGGCGACACGAGCAGCGGCACGTGATAGTGCGATGCGGTGTCGGCGATGCCGAAGCGCAGTACGACGCGGTCGACGAAGCGGGGTTCGGGCACCTTCACGCCGAGCGACGCGAAGTAGTCGCCGGCATGGAACACGAGTTCGTATTCGCCGGCGGCCAGTGCCGCGCCTTCGAGCAGGGGTTCGTCGCAACGGCCGTCGCTATTGGTCAGCACGGTCTTGATCGCGCGGCGCGATTCGCCGTCCAGCGCGTAGAGGTCCACCTTGATGGCGGCGCCGGGGCGGCCGTGTGCCGTATCGAGTACGTGGGTAGTGAGCTTTCCCATTCGCAGTTGTCCTTGTGTGAATGCGAGGTTCGGCGGCGACTCGATCCATGACTGTGCGGCGGATCGAGGCTCCACGTCACGTGGCTACATACCCGTCGGCGAGATTGAAGCGAGCGCCGTGCAGGCATTTTAAAAAGGTTCTCCGCGCAAATACGGGCGCGATATCAAAGATAATGCGCCGCGCATGAACCGCTGTCGACGGCCCGCCGGGCGCGGCCCGCAGCCGGGGTTTGCGGCGCTCGGCGGGCCCGTGCGCGGCGTACCATATCGAAACCGTGAAGCGCGGTATTCCGGATCGCGCATTGTGCGCCGCGCGCGCTTGGGCGATGCTGCACGCCGTGCGTGTCGGGCGTCGAGCCCGCGCGTACCCCGAAGACGGCATTCACGCCGGGTAACCGGGCCAGCGCGTTCGAACGGACGCAGGCACCGGGGCGTGCCGCGAACCAGCGTTCGAACGGCTTTGTGATGGTCTCCGGGAGCGGCTCCCGGGGGCAGAACGACGCGGAGAACGCATGAACCTCGAGCAGCACGCCGGCGCACGCGCGCCGCACCCATCCTCATCCCGCCCGACAACCCTGCTGGTCAAGCACGCCGACGTGCTCGTGACCATGGACGACACGCGCCGCGAACTGCGCGACGCGGGGCTCTATATCGAAGACAACCGGATCGTCGCGGTCGGTCCGAGCGCCGAGCTGCCCGATACCGCCGACGAAGTGCTCGACCTGCGTGGCCACCTCGTGATCCCCGGGCTCGTGAACACGCACCACCACATGTACCAGAGCCTCACGCGCGCGGTGCCGGCCGCGCAGAACGCCGAGTTGTTCGGCTGGCTCACGAACCTGTACCGGATCTGGGCGCACCTGACACCGGAGATGATCGAGGTGTCGACGCTTACCGCGATGGCCGAGCTGCTGCAGTCGGGCTGCACGACGTCGAGCGATCATCTGTACATCTACCCGAACGGCAGCCGGCTCGACGACAGCATCGGTGCCGCGCAGCGGATCGGCATGCGCTTTCACGCGAGCCGCGGCGCGATGAGCGTCGGCCAGCGCGACGGCGGGCTGCCGCCCGATTCGGTGGTCGAGCGCGAGCCCGACATCCTGCGCGACGCGCAGCGCCTGATCGAGACCTATCACGACGAAGGTCGCTACGCGATGCTGCGGGTGGTGGTCGCGCCGTGTTCGCCGTTCTCGGTGAGCCGCGAGCTGATGCGTGACGCGGCCGTGCTGGCGCGCGACTACGGTGTGTCGTTGCACACGCATTTGGCCGAGAACGTCAACGACATCGCGTACAGCCGCGAGAAGTTCGGGATGACACCCGCCGAATACGCGGAAGATCTCGGCTGGGTCGGCCACGACGTGTGGCATGCGCATTGCGTGCAGCTCGACGAGGCGGGCATCGGCCTGTTCGCGCGCACCGGCACCGGCGTCGCGCACTGTCCGTGTTCGAACATGCGGCTCGCGTCGGGCATCGCGCCGGTGAAGAAGATGCGTCTGGCAGGCGTGCCGGTTGGCCTCGGCGTCGACGGTTCCGCGTCGAACGACGGCGCACAGATGGTGGCGGAAGTGCGGCAGGCGCTGTTGCTGCAGCGGGTCGGCTTCGGGCCCGATGCGATGACCGCGCGCGAGGCGCTCGAGATCGCGACGCTCGGTGGCGCGAAGGTGCTGAACCGTGACGACATCGGTGCGCTGAAGCCCGGCATGGCCGCGGACTTTGCCGCGTTCGACCTGCGCCAGCCGCTGTTCGCGGGCGCGCTGCACGATCCGGTCGCGGCGCTCGTGTTCTGCGCGCCGTCGCAGACGGCGTACACGGTGGTGAACGGGAAGGTGGTGGTGCGGGAAGGGCGGCTCGCGACGCTCGATCTGCCGCCCGTCATCGAGCGCCATAACGCGCTGGCGCAGGCACTCGTGGAGGCGTCGCGCTGACGCGCCGATTGAAGCGAAGGTCGCGCGGCGCGCTGCGGACCGGGTGCGCGGCTATGGCTACGGCTACGGCTCCGGCGCTGGTCGCCACACACCACACGCCACACGCCGCGCATCACACGCATCACGCCGGGCCCCGTTGCAACGGCAGGCCCGGCGTGCGCGCCGGGCGGGATTACGGCTCGATCAGCGTGCGGGTCGCTTCGGCGACGAGGCTGCGCAGCCAGCGCACTTCGTCGGAGTAATGGCAGCGTTCGTGCCACAGCTGGTAGTACTGCATCGGCGGGAAGTCGAGCGGCGCCGGCACGACCGACAGCGGCAGGAACTTCGCGTAATGATCGGCGAACAGGCGCGTCGTCGTGAAGATCAGGTCCGACTTCACCAGCACGTACGGTGCGAGGTTGAAGTACGGCAGCGTGACGACCACGTGGCGCTTGAGCCGTTCGCGTGCGAGATGCACGTCGATCGCGCCGCGCTGGCCGACCGAGTACGGCGTCGGCGCGAGATGCGGCGCGTTCAGGTACTGGTCGAGCGTGAGCCCGCCGCGCTTCGCGAACGGATGCGTGTTGCTCATCAGGCATACGATTTCGTCGACGAACAGGTTCGACAGGTGCAGTTGCTCGGGCGGCTCGGGCCAGTTGCCGACGACGATGTCGAGCTTGCCGTCTTCCAGCGCGAGCTCGTAGTCGAACGCGGGGCCGAGCGAGTGGAACTCGAGCGTCGCATTCGGCGCGGCCTGGCGGAAGCGCTCGACCACGGTCGGCACGAACAGCACGTTGAGGTAGTCGGGGCAGCCGATCCGGTAGCAGCGGATCGACGTGGCCGGGTCGAAGCTGTGCTGCTGGAACTTGATGCGCTCGATTTCGCGCAGTGCGTTCTGCACCGGCTCGAGCAGGCGCAGCCCGTATTCGGTCGGGACCATGCCGGACTTGCCGCGCACCAGCAGCGGGTCGCCGGTGATGTCGCGCAGGCGCCGCAGTGCGGCGCTGATCGCCGGTTGCGACTGGTTCAGTTTGACGGCCGCGCGCGTGACGCTGCGCTCCATCAACAAGGTGTGCAAGACGCGCAAGAGGTACGTGTCGATCGCCTCGCGTTGCTGACTCATGATATCTCCGTTTTATATGTCCGGGCTGATCGAGGGGGCGGTGGGGTATATCGTTTTTAATATGAACCAACGCCAGCGTCAAGAGATGGATACCCGCAGACGCCCGCCGGCCGGGCCTTCACAAGGTGTCCGAACGGGGCGGAAGGTGGGTGGGCGCGGCGCCACGCGGATGCGCATTGCACGCATCCGGTGATCCGGGCACCGCGCGTGACGCGTCAGTCGTCGATGCGCATGCCGACTTTCAGCGTGACCTGCCAGTGGACGACCTGGTCGCCTTCGATGTGACCGCGCGTTTCGGTCACCTGGAACCAGTGCAGGTTGTGCAGTGTCTTGCCGGCTTTCGAGATCGCGTTGCGGATGGCGTCGTCGCACGATTGCCGCGACGAGCCGGTCAGTTCGATCAGCTTGTAGACGTGGTCGCTCATGATGCGCTCCCTGGGATGTTGGTGTGGGCGGCCGGTGCAAGCCGTGGGCCCGAAGCGGCACCGCGCGTGTCCGGCTTCTTGAGTGATAGGTATGATGGGCGGCAAGTGCAACCCCAATTGGAGACGAGGAACATCGTGGAAGTCGGATTTTGCGGACCGGGATTGATGGGCGCGCCGATGATTCGGCATTTGCTGGCGGCGGGCCACCGCGTCAGCGTATGGAACCGGACACGCGGCAAGGCCGAGGCGCTTGAAAAGGACGGCGCGCAGGTGGTCGACACGCCACGCGAACTGGCCGAGCGCGTCGACACGGTGTTCGTGTGCGTACTCGACGGCCGTGCGGTCGGCGACGTCGCGTTCGGCGAGCACGGACTGTTTGCCGGCGATGCGAACGCCCGCCGCTTGAAGCGCATCGTCGATCATTCGAGCATTCCGCCTGCCACGACGCGCAACTACGCGGCGCGCGCGGCCGCGCTCGGCGTCGGCTGGATCGACGCGCCCGTCTCGGGCGGCGTGCCCGGCGCGCAGGCCGGCACGCTCGCGGTGATGGCGGGCGGCGGTGCGGCCGACCTCGACGCGGTGCGGCCGCTGATCGACACCTACGCGTCGCGCATCACGCACCTGGGCGATGCAGGCGCGGGCCAGACCGCGAAGCTGTGCAACCAGGCGATCGTCACCGCGACGGTGACGGCGATCGCGGAGGCCGTCGGCCTGGCGCAGGCGAGCGGCATCGACGCCGCGCGTCTGGCCGACGCGCTGGCGGGCGGATGGGCCGATTCGGTGCTGCTGCGGACCTTCGTGCCGCGCATGACGTCAGGCGGCCATCCGCCGATCGGCGCGCTCGGTACGTTCCAGAAGGATGTCGATGCGATCGCCGACGCCGCGCGCGATACCGGCGCGGTGATGCCCGTGTCGGCCGCGGTGCAGCAGGTGCTGCGGCTGGGCGCCGCGCAGGGGCTCGCCGGTGCCGATTTCGCCGCGTTCATCGACATCGTCCGGCCCGGCAACGGGCGTGGCACGGCGCAGTGATCGCGCGGCGACGATGAATCCGGAAGCCTGAATGGCCGATGGGCCGCCCGGAGGCGGCCCATCGTGCGGTGTCGGTTCAGCCGAGGGAGCGCGGTGTCGTGTCGCCGGCGTTCTGGCGCCCGAGCCCGCCGCGCAGGCTCGCCTTCGTGCCCGCACCAAATTCGGGCAGGATGCGCGCGCGGGCGCGGCTGGCGAACACGAGGAAGCCGAAGCCGTTCGCCTCGTACCAGTACCCGCCGTTCTCGAGGCCGTCGAGCGGCTGTTCGAGTGCGTTGGCGATCGATTCGATGCAGCGCTTGCGCAGTTCGGCGATGGCCGGATAGGGCGGCTGTGCGCCGCGCACGCTGCACAGGAGCACGTCGAGGCCGGGCAGCACATGCGCATAGAGGACGGGTTCGTCCTGCGCACGGGCACGGGCAATCTTGGTGTCGAGCTGAGCGAACGGTTTCGAGTGGCGCAATACCGCGAGGAACGACTCCTGGCCATCCTGTTGCGCACGTCGACGTTTTTTCGGGAAGGACATAAACACTCGCCTCAAAAACAATTGCAAGAAATGCGGCACTTTCATGCGACCCACTCCCGGCTATGTACGCCGCATGTCGATCCTTTATAGCACACGAAAATACTGCACTCGTGCGGTACGACGATCAATGTCTCCCGTCGACCCGCTTGCCACGATGATCGACACAGCCAGCGTCTTGGCGCCCGTACTGTCGTTTAGTCTCCATCATAGACCTGCTTTTCCCGCGCGTGCATTCGCGCGTCACAAAAAAGTGAGAGGCGCCTCGCGCGGCGGACGGCGGCGCGCGCCCATGAAAAAGGCCCGCACGTGGCGGGCCCGGCAGCTGCGGCGTGGCGCGATGCTCAGCGTTGCTTGAGCGAATCGCGGATCTCGCGCAGCAGCAGCACGTCTTCCGGCGTCGCGGCCGGCGCGGCTTCTGCCGGCTTGCGCAGCTTGTTGATGAATTTCACCATCAGGAAAATGATGAACGCGAGGATCACGAAGTTGATCGCCACGGTGATGAACGAGCCGTAGCCGAACGCGGCGACGCCCGCGGCCTGCAGATCCTTGAACGAATCGGGATTACCCTTGAACGACGGGGGGATGGTGCCGAGCAGAACGAACTTGTTCGAGAAATCCAGACCGCCCGTCAGCACGCCGATCACCGGCATGATGAGGTCTTTCACGACCGAGTCGACGATCTTCGAGAATGCGCCACCGATGATCACGCCGACGGCGAGATCCATCACGTTGCCTTTGACGGCGAACTCCTTGAATTCCTTGATTATGCTCATGAGCGGCTTTCTCCTGGTTGGGCGAGGGGAGGCGTGCCGCGACGCGCAGCGAAGCGTCTGACGAGTCGGATCGGATCGGAGGCACGCCGATGGCCGCATGATAGCGAACGTGCCCCATTGCCGGTAGCCCATCTTGAAATGATTGACAAATCTGCAGGCCGGCGCGCATCGAAATGAAAGGAAGCGCGCGGTGGGAGGCGGGCGTCGTGCGATGCATCGACGCCCGCATGCGGGAGACTCAGGTGTTGTCGTCGGTCCAGCCGTCGTCGTTGCTGCCGAGATCGACACCGCCGCCGCCGTTGCCGTCGCTCCAGTTCGCGTTGTCGCCACGGCCGAAGTCGAAGCCCGGATCGTTGTTCTCCTGCCGCCGGCGCGGGTCGTCGACGTTCACGTCGCGTTCGACCACGCGCTCGCGGCCGCCGGACATCGCCTCGCCGAGCAGCACGCCGGTCAGCAATCCGCCCATTCCACCGCCGAAGCCGCCGCCTTGCTGCACCACGACGGGCGGCTGCTGTTGCGGCGGATAGGGCTGTTGCGGATACGGTTGCTGCTGATACGGCTGGCCTTGCATGCCCGTCATGCGATCGGCTTCCTGCGCATAGACGGAGCCGCTGCCGTTCGTCGGCGCAGCGGGTTGCGCGGCCGGGTCGGGGCGGCCTTCGACGCGTGCCTTCACGCTTGCATGACGCTGTTCGAGTTCGTCGATGCGATAGGGCGGCACCGGATTCTTGCCGTTCGACAGCGCTTCCACGAGCGCGCGCGCATCGGTCTCGATGCCTTCGAGTTCGCCCGTGAGCGCGGCGGCGCCGGGCGCTGTCGACAGCTTCGCGTCGAGCTTCAGCGGACGGATGTCGTTCAGCACGTCGGTCGCGCGCTTGAGTTGCGTGCGGCGTTCGTCGTCGGCGCGGCTGTCGTCGGCCGAGCGTGCGCGTCGCAGCGTCCAGCGCAGCACCAGCGCGACGATCGCGACGATCAGCGCGAGGCCGATCCACATGCCCATCGACGGGCCGTGCTTCGCGGCCGGCGCGGCGGGTGCGAGCGACGACTGCAACGAGCCGCCCTGCGTGGCCGACGGTGTGTTGCCGCTCGCGCGCGCGGCATCGGCGCGAATGCGCGATTCGGTCTGCGCGAAATGCGACGCATCGGTGAAGCGCAGTTGCGGATCGAGCGACTTCGCCTGCTGCAGTTGCGCGAGCGCGTCGGACGCGCGGCCTTCGCGGTCCAGTACCTGTGCGTACAGGTAGTGCGCATGCGCGTTGTTCGGATGGGCGTCGATGACTTGCGACAGCTGCGTGTCGGCGCGCTGCCAGTCACGTTGTGCGATCGACTGCTCGACTTGCTGCAGCGACGGAACGGCGAATGCGGCGGACGACAGCAGCATCAGCGAGAAGCCGAGCGCGGCGAGAGATTTCTTCATGGTCGAACCGGGCGCGAGCGCCCGTCTCCTGACAATCGGTGCGCGCCGCGCGCCCGGCGGGCCGCGGCGCGGATGCCGTTACTGCGCGGGCGTATCGAGCTGCTTCTTCAGCGCGGCGAGGCGGTCCTCGACCGACGGGCCCTTGTTCAATGCGGCGAGCTTGTCGTCGAGCGCCTTGCCGCTCGACGTGTCGGCCGAATTCAGGCGTGCGTCGGAGCGTGCGTTCTGCAGCGCGACCTTGTCCTCGAGCTTCTGGAAGTCCTCGGACAGGTTCTTGCCGCCGATGCCGCCCAGCGCGCTCGCCGCGACGTCCTTCGCCTGCGCGATTTCCTGCTTGGCCTGCAGGATGTTCGAGCGTGCGTTCAGGTCGTTGCGGCGCTGACGCATGTCGGCAATTTGCCCCTTCAGCTTGTCGACCGACGGTTCGAGCGTCGTCAGCTCGGCCGCGAGTGCGTCGCGCTCGGCTTCCGCATTCGACTGCGCGGCGAGCGCCTCGCGTGCGAGCGCTTCGTCGCCGCCCTGCAGCGCGCGCTTCGCGCCGTCTTCGTACTTCCTTACCTTGTCGTCGGCCGCATCGCGCTTGCTGCGCTGGGTCGCGACCTGTGCCTCGATCTCGATCAGCGAATTCTCGGCACGGCCGATGCTGTCGTCGAGCTCCCGCACGATCTGCCGTGCGTCGCGCGACGGATCCTGTACCGAGTCGGCCGCATCGTTCAGCAGGCCTTTGATCGTGCGCGAAACAGAGTCGAAAAGCGACATGAAATCCTCCGTGGTTGAAAGATGCCGCGTCAGCGGCAGTGCCCGTCGCGAATCGGATCCGACCCGCGTGAGCCGGCGGATATTACACCGCCGGCCCCTTAAATACGGCTTAAGTGCCGGAGTTCAAGTGGTGCGCGGGTACGGAATTCGAACCTTTCGCGATTGAAAGAAACGCTGCGGCACGCGCCGGGCTGCGTGTTCATGATAGGCGGAGCATGACGCCAATACGTTCCGGAATTCGCGGCGGCGCGGGAATTTTTACAAAAAATCGCGAAGCCGCTCGGTCGATTTCATTAAAATGCGCTGTCACGTCGCGGGAACGGATCGCCGCGCGGCGGGGTCTGTCGACGTGACAGTTGCCACGATGCACCCACTCTGATTCATTCGCTTGCATTTCCGCATGCGTCCGAGGGCGCCACGTACGCCCGCCATTCCGACATGCCAATCATCAAACGACCGCCTTCTTCTTCCGACCGGAACGAACCCCACTACACGCTGCGCCGTTCGCCGTCGGGCGCTTATTATCCCGATGACGACGACCGTGACCACGACCCGCGCGCGCAGCGCAGGGGAGGCGGGGACGGCGGCGGCCGCTCGTTCGGCTCGCGCGTCGCGCTGTGGTTCGTCGGCCTCATCGCGACGCTCGCGATCGTCGGCGCGTTGATCGTCGGCTATGCACTCGTCGTGATGGCGCCGCAACTGCCGTCGCTCGATGCGCTGACCAACTACCAGCCGAAGGTGCCGTTGCGCGTGTTCAGCGCCGATCACGTGCTGATCGGCGAGTTCGGCGAGGAACGCCGCAGCCTCGTGCGCTTCCAGGACATTCCCGACGTGATGAAGAAGGCGGTGCTCGCGATCGAGGACTACCGCTTCTACGAACACGGCGGCGTCGATTTCCTCGGCATCCTGCGCGCGGGCGTGGCCGACCTGATGCACGGCGGCGCGCGCCAGGGCGCGAGCACGATCACGATGCAGGTCGCGCGCAACTTCTTCCTGTCGAGCGAGAAGACCTACACGCGCAAGATCTACGAGATGCTGCTCGCGTACCGGATCGAGCGCGCGCTGACGAAAGATCAGATTCTCGAGGTCTACATGAATCAGATCTATCTCGGCCAGCGCGCGTACGGCTTCGCGAGCGCCGCGCGGGTCTACTTCGGCAAGGACCTGAAGGACATCACGCTCGCGGAAGCTGCGATGCTCGCCGGGCTGCCGAAGGCGCCGTCCGCGTATAACCCGGTCGTCAATCCGAAGCGCGCGAAGGTGCG
>NZ_JBQEON010000039.1:0-66919 GCF_052045245.1 Burkholderia sp. 22313 | reverse complement strand
GATAGAGTACTTGGCTACGAACCAAGGGGTCGTGGGTTCGAATCCTGCCAGCCGCGCCACCTCAGAAGGGCCTTCCTCCGGGAAGGCCCTTTTTCTTTTTCCGCTCCCCCTTCCCCTCTTCCCCTCTTCCCGGCAACACCGGTCGCGCCCAGGCTACCGCCGCACAACGACCGGCCACATCACAAACGAAAACGGTGGCCCGTGGCCACCGTCGTATTCCGCTGCAACGCCACGCGCAGCGTCAGTAATCCTGCCGCTCGCGCTCGATGCGCATGCCGCCGTCGTGACGCGCATGCACGCTATCGTCGGTCGAGCGTTCGCGCATGATTCGCATCACGTCCGGATTGGTCCGCACGCGCCGCATCACGTTCGCGAGATGCACGCGATCGCTCACCTGGATCACGAAGCGCAACACCGTCGATTCGTGCGTCAGATCCTCGTCCATCGCGATGTGAACGATGTTCGCGTCGGCCGACGTGATGTCCGCCGCGACGCGCGCGAAGATGCCCTTCGCGTTCTTCACGAGGGCCTTCACCGTCACGTCGAACAGGCGGCCCGGCTGCGGCGCCCACTCGACGTCGATCCAGCGGCCCGGATCGCGGCGATGGATGCGCTGCGCGACACGGCAATCGGTCGTATGAATCGCCATCCCGAGGCCAATGCCGATATAGCCCATGATCGCATCGCCCGGAATCGGCCGGCAGCATGCCGACAGCTGCACGGACATCCCTTCGGTGCCGGTAATCACGACCGGCGGCGCATTGTGCGCGGGATGCCGCTCGGACTTCGGCAGATCGTCGTCCGCGTCGCGGCCGCTCATCAGCACCTCGATGCGCTTGGCCATCACCGCGGCGACGCGGCGGCCGAGGCCGATGTCCGCGAAGATTTCCTGGCGGCTCTTGTTGCCCGTCCACTGCACGAGCTTCTCCCACACTTCCGGCGCAACGTCGGCCAGCGCGAGCCCGTAACCCTTCAGGCTCTGGTCGACGAGCCGCTCGCCGAGCTGCACCGACTCGTTCAGGCGCATCGTCTTCAGGTAGTGACGAATCGCCGAGCGCGCCTTGCCCGTGCGCACGAAACCGAGCCACGCAGGGTTCGGCTTCGAATACGGCGCGGTGATCACCTCGACGATATCGCCGCTCTTCAGCTCGGTACGCAGCGGCAGCAGCTCGTTGTTGATCTTCACGGCCACGCACTGGTTGCCGAGATCGCTATGGATCGAATACGCGAAATCGAGCGCCGTCGCGCCGCGCGGCAGCGCCATGATCTTCGACTTCGGCGTGAACACGTAGACCGCGTCCGGGAACAGGTCGATCTTCACGTGCTCGAGGAATTCGCTGGAATCGCCGGCTTCGCTCTGGATGTCGAGCAGCGACTTCAGCCACTGGTGCGCGCGCTTCTGCACGTCGTTCAGATCGGCGCCGCCGTTCTTGTACAGCCAGTGCGCGGCCACGCCGGCCTCGGCGATCTCGTGCATCTTGCGCGTACGCACCTGAAACTCGATCGGCGCGCCGAACGGGCCGACGAGCGTGGTATGCAGCGATTGATAGCCGTTGATCTTCGGGATCGCGATGTAGTCCTTGAACTTGCCGGGCACGGGCTTGTACAGCGCATGCAGCGCGCCGATGCACGTGTAGCAGTCGAGCGGGCTCTCAACGACGACGCGAAAGCCGTACACGTCGAGCACCTGCGAGAACGACAGCTGCTTGTCGCGCATCTTGCGGTAGATGCTGTAGATCGTCTTTTCGCGGCCGGTGATCTCGGCGTCGATCTTCGCGTCGGTCATCGCGCGCTGCGCGGCCTCGAGGATCTTGCTGATCACTTCGCGGCGGTTGCCGCGCGCGGCCTTCACGGCCTTCTCGAGCGTCGCGTAGCGATGCGGGTTGAAATTCGCGAAGCTCATGTCCTGCAGCTCGCGATACGTGTTGTTCAACCCGAGGCGGTGCGCGATCGGCGCATAGATGTCGAGCGTCTCGCGGGCAACGCGGCGGCGCTTTTCCATCGGCACCGCGCCGAGCGTGCGCATGTTGTGCAGGCGATCGGCGAGCTTGACGAGAATCACGCGTACGTCGCGCGCCATCGCGAGCAGCATCTTGCGGAAGTTTTCCGCCTGAGCTTCCTCGCGGCTGCGGAACTCCATCTTGTCAAGCTTCGACAGGCCGTCGACCAGTTCGGCGACCTTCGGGCCGAACCGTTCGGCCAGCTCGCTCTTGGTCACGCCCTGGTCTTCCATCACGTCGTGCAGCAACGCGGCCATCACGGCTTGCGCGTCGAGCTTCCAGCCGGCGCAGATTTCCGCGACGGCGACAGGATGGGTGATGTAGGGTTCGCCGCTCTGGCGATATTGACCGAGGTGGGCTTCGTCACTGAAGTGGAACGCCGCCTTGACCTCTTTGATTTCATCCGGAGGGAGATACTCGGCAAGCGCGGCCGTCAGTTTCGCGATCGAAACGACGCCGTGCTTGCGCGGCTGCTCCGGCGTGGCGGTCGGCCCGAACAGATGCCTGAAGGACTGTTCGAGGACCGCGTCGATGTACTGGCGCGCAGGCGACTGGGCCGTGGCTTCGGTGGTCGAATCCGCGGAGGCGGACGATGGGGTGGTGCTCATATTCGCCTCCAGGTCGAGTCGTTGCGCGCGTGGACTACATGGCTGGAACGGGCCGGAGCGCGTTAAACCGGCACCTTCTTCAGCATCTCGACGCCGACCTGGCCGGAGGCGATCTCGCGCAGCGCGACGACGGTCGGCTTGTCGCGGCTTTCGATCTTCGGCGTATGGCCTTGCGCGAGCTGCCGCGCGCGGTAGGTGGCGGCAAGCGCCAGTTCGAAGCGGTTGGGGATTTGCTTCAGGCAGTCTTCGACGGTAATGCGAGCCATGTTGGTAATTCCTTCTGAATATAGTGCTTATTCTACCTTATGTCCCTCTACCCCCGCGTCATTCCGCGTGGGGCAGATGGATGCCGAGCTCGATGAACAGCTCCGTGTGTCGCGCGTACTGCGAAGCAAAGCGCAGGCGCGTCGCCGCGACGATGCACTCGAGTTCCGCCAGCGCACGATCGAAATTCTCGTTGATCACGACGTATTCCGCTTCGGACGCATGCGCCATCTCGCTGCCCGCCGCGAGCAGGCGCCGCGTGATCACGTTCGGCTCGTCCTGGCCGCGCTTCTTCAGACGTTCCTCGAGCGCATCGAGCGACGGCGGCAGGATGAAGATGCCGACCGCGTTGCGGAACTGCTTCTTCACCTGCTGCGCGCCCTGCCAGTCGATCTCGAGCAGCACGTCGTGGCCGATCATCATCTGCTCTTCGATCCAGACGCGCGACGTGCCGTAGTAGTTGCCGTGCACTTCCGCGCTCTCGAGGAATTCGTGCGCGGCGTGGCGCGCGCGGAAATCCTCGACGGTCGTGAAGTGGTAGTGCCTGCCATCCTGCTCGCCCGGGCGCGGCTTGCGCGTCGTGTACGAAATCGACAGGCAGATGTCGGTGTCCTTCGACAGCAGCGCATTCACGAGCGTCGACTTGCCGGCGCCCGACGGTGCGATGACCATGAACAGGTTGCCGGGATAGACGCCGCCGTGCAGCGAATGCGACGCGTGGCCGTCGCGGTTGGGGTCGGTCACGTTGGCCTCCGCGAACGCAGTGAGCGTGGGGGTTGTTTCATCTCTTTTACTCCAGGTTTTGCACTTGCTCGCGCATCTGCTCGATCAACAGCTTGAGCGCCATCGACGAGTCGGCGAGTTCCTTCGCCGCCGCCTTCGAGCCGAGCGTGTTCGCTTCGCGATTCAGTTCCTGCATCATGAAGTCGAGACGCTTGCCGACGCGGCCGCCCTTCTCGATCACGTGACGCGTTTCGTTCAGGTGCGCGGTGAGTCGCGACAGCTCTTCCGCGATGTCGATCCGGATGCCGTACATCGTCACTTCCTGACGAATGCGTTCCGCGGCTTCCTCGCGCGTGACGATCGCCGCGCTGCCTTCGGGCGCCGCGATGCCGAGCGCTTCCTGCAGCCGCTCGACAATCTTCTGCTGATGCTTCGCGATCAGCTCCGGCACGAGCGGCGTGATGCGCGCAACGATCGCTTCCATTTCGGTGACGTTCGACAGCAGCATCGTCGCGAGCTGCGCGCCTTCGCGCGAACGCACGACGACGAGCTCGCCGATCGCTTCCTTGCCGCACGCGAGCACCGCATCGCGGATCGCTTCCGCCGACACGCCGCTCTCGGCAAGCACGCCAGGCCAGCGCAGGATCTCGCCCGCGCGCAGGCGGCCGACGCCCGGGAACGCATCGAGCACCGAGCGCTCGAGTTCGGCAAGCTGGCCGAGCGCCGACTGGTTCAGCGCGCCTGCGCCGATGCTCTGCTCGCCGCGCTGCAGGTTGATGCGCACGTCGACCTTGCCGCGCGACAGCTTGTTCATCAGCATTTCGCGCAGCGCGGGTTCGCACGCGCGCACGTCGTCCGGCATGCGGAAATTCAGGTCGAGAAAGCGCGAATTCACGGTGCGCAGTTCGACCGACACGCTGGTGCCGCCGTTGCCGGTGGCCGTCACGAGTTCGCGTGTCGCGCTCGCGTAGCCCGTCATGCTGTAGATCATGGTTCGTCTCGCCGTCTGGGTGCCCTTCTCGGGCGGGAATGTCGAGGCGCCCGGCGCATTGCAGGGCGCGGGGCGGGAAGCGCGCATTATCCCATTTTTGCGCCCCACCCCGCCGGGCAGGACTGCCGATCGGCGCTAAAATCGGGGTTTCCTCTTCCGTCCACGATTCCCCATGACGTCATCCCTGTCCCGCCCGAGCGGCCGCCGCGCCGACGCCCTGCGCAAGGTCGCCCTCACGCGCCACTACACGAAACACGCCGAAGGCTCGGTGCTGGTCGAATTCGGCGACACCAAGGTGATCTGCACCGCGAGCGTCGCCGAGCGCGTGCCCGAATTCCTGCGCGATCGCGGCCAGGGCTGGCTGACGGCCGAATACGGGATGCTGCCGCGCGCGACGCACACGCGCAGCGACCGCGAGGCCGCCCGCGGCAAGCAGACGGGCCGTACGCAGGAAATTCAGCGCCTGATCGGCCGCGCGCTGCGCGCGGTGTTCGATCTCGAGGCGCTCGGCCCGCGCACCATCCACATCGACTGCGACGTGATCCAGGCCGACGGCGGCACGCGCACGGCCAGCATCACCGGCGCGTTCGTCGCCGCACACGACGCCGTGTCGAAGCTGATCGCGGCCGGCAAGCTCGCGCGTTCGCCGATCACCGACCACGTCGCGGCGATCTCGGTCGGCGTGTACGAAGGCGCGCCCGTGCTCGACCTCGATTACGCGGAAGATTCGCGCTGCGACACCGACATGAACGTCGTGATGACGGGCGCCGGCGGCTTCGTCGAAGTCCAGGGCACCGCCGAAGGCGTGCCGTTCTCGCGCGCCGAGATGGATGCGCTGCTCGACCTTGCGCAAAGCGGCATCGGCCAGCTCGTGCAACTGCAGAAGGACGTGCTGGGCGCCGGCCATGCCTGACGATCGCACCCTCGCGCCGCTGTCGCGCATCGTGCTCGCGTCGAACAACGCCGGCAAGCTGCGCGAATTCACCGCGCTGTTCTCGACGGTCGGCATCGAGATCGTGCCGCAGGGCGATCTGGCCGTGCCCGAGGCGGAAGAACCGTTCGGCACGTTCATCGAGAATGCGCTGACGAAGGCGCGGCACGCGTCGCGCCTCACCGGCCTGCCGGCGATCGCCGACGATTCGGGCCTGTGCGTGCGCGCGTTGCGCGGTGCGCCGGGCGTCTATTCGGCGCGCTACGCGCAGCGCGCGGGCCGTGCTCAGGGCGACGCGGCGAACAATGCGTATCTCGTCGAGCAGTTGCGCGGCGTCGACGACCGGCGCGCATACTATTGCTGCGTACTCGCGCTGGTGCGCCACGCGGACGATCCGGAGCCGCTGTTCGCCGAAGGTCGCTGGGCCGGCGAGATCGTCGATACGCCGCGCGGCGAGCACGGATTCGGCTACGACCCGTATTTCCACCTGCCGTCGCTTGGCGCGACGGCGGCCGAACTCGAGCCGGCCGTGAAGAACACGCACAGCCATCGCGCGCTCGCACTGAAGGCGCTGCTCGCGCGGCTCGCAGAGGAACCCGCATGACCGTCTTCATCACGCATTCGCAGCCGGAGGCCGCATGAGCCAGGCAGCGGAAACCGGCGCGCGCGTCGTCGCGACGTTCACGTCGCCCGGGCAGGTGCGGCTCACGTCGCTGCCGCCGCTCGCCCTCTACGTGCATTTTCCGTGGTGCGTGCGCAAGTGCCCGTACTGCGATTTCAACTCGCACGAGTGGAAGGGCGAGCGGTTTCCGGAAACCGAGTACCTCGATGCGGTGCGCGCCGATCTCGAGCAGGCGCTGCCGCTCGTCTGGGGCCGGCAGGTGCATACGGTGTTCATCGGCGGCGGCACGCCGAGCCTGCTGTCCGCAGCCGGCCTCGACCGGCTGCTGTCCGACGTGCGCGCGCTGCTGCCGCTCGATGCCGACGCCGAGATCACGCTCGAGGCGAACCCGGGCACGTTCGAGGCCGCGAAGTTCGCGCAGTTCCGCGCGAGCGGCGTGAACCGCCTGTCGGTCGGCATCCAGAGCTTCAACGAAGGCCATCTGAAAGCGCTCGGCCGCATTCACGACACCGCGCAGGCGCGCGCGGCCGTCGAGATCGCCGCGAAGACGTTCGACAACTTCAACCTCGACCTGATGTTCGCGCTGCCGAACCAGACGCTCGACGAATGCCGGACCGACATCGAGACCGCACTGTCGTACGCGCCGCCGCATCTGTCGCTGTATCACCTGACGCTCGAGCCGAACACGCTGTTCGCGAAGTTTCCGCCCGCCGTGCCCGACGACGACGCGTCGGCCGACATGCAGGAATGGATCCACGCGCGCACGGCCGAGGCCGGTTACGACCGCTACGAAGTGTCCGCGTACGCGAAGCCGAATCATCATTGCAAGCACAACCTGAACTACTGGCGCTTCGGCGACTATCTCGGGATCGGCGCGGGCGCGCACACGAAACTGTCGTTCCCGAACCGGATCCTGCGACAGGCACGCTACAAGCATCCGGCGACCTTCATCGAGCAGGCGATGGCCGGCACGCCGGTGCAGGAGGAGCGTGAAGTCGGCGCGCGCGACCTGCCGTTCGAGTTCATGCTGAACACGCTGCGGCTCGTCGAGGGCTTCCCCGTGCACAGTTTCGTCGAACGCACCGGCCTGCCGATCAGCACGATCGAGCCGGCGCTGCGGGAAGCGGAGCGACGCGGGCTGATCACGCGCGACTTTGCGCAGATCGCGCCGACGCCGCTCGGCCAGCGTTTCCTCAACGACCTGCAGGAATTGTTCCTGCGCGACGATTGAGGCGGAACGAGGCGGCATTTCGGTTACAATGCCGCCTCGTGTGGAAGCGTGGCCGAGCGGTTTAAGGCACCGGTCTTGAAAACCGGCGACGGGAAACTGTCCGTGAGTTCGAATCTCACCGCTTCCGCCAGGAAGTTCGCCAAACCCCGTCCATTCATCGAATGACGGGGTTTTTGTTTGTGCGCGGCGGTTCCGCGCGCGGCGCGCGCCCCCCGCAGGCCGACGCGTCCCGGCGGATGCCGTTACAATCCCGCGCTCCGATTCGCGAAACGGGAAACCCACGTCATGAAGCCCTTCATCGCCTCGTCGCTCGTCGCCCTGCTGGCCGTCGTCAGCACGCACGCAGCGGCCGCCGATTCCGCCTCCGGCGCCGACGCGCAAACGCCGTCGTGCGCGATCGCGTACGTGAAGGGCGTCGGCGGCTCGCCCCGCAGCCTGAGCGAATACCTCGCGAGCCCGACGCCGTACAACTACCTGAAGGACAACGAGCTCCAGTGCAAGGTGTCGGACGACGGACGCGCGTCGAACTGCACCGGGGTCACCTATATCCGCAACGAGCAGGTCAGCGTGTACGACGATTCCGACCCGGCGACGCTGACGGTCGTCGCGCCGGTGGAGCTCGATCATGGCCAGAAGTATCCCGTGATTCTCGTCGTGCAGCGCAAGGACGCGCGCTGCGCGCGATAACGTGACGATGACGCGCGACCCGTCGCGCTCGTCGTTGCCGCGGGCACGGCGCGCCCGCCTCACGGGCCGGGCCGCCATCGCCTAGAATTCGATCAGCACGGCGACACGACCGCCGCCGCGATTCGATGCCGCCCGCGCCATCCATGCGTGCGGTACACGGAGACCGCCATGACCGAACTGTCGACAGCGACGGATCACGTCGAATACGAAGGCTTCGAGATCCACGTGGTGCCGGGCCTCGTGCCCGGCAGCGATGCGCGCTACACCTATACCGGCTATGTCTGCCATCCGGGCGCGAATCCCGCGCTACCCGGTCATGCGGTGCCCTTCCACGCGGACGGCGAGGAAAGCTTCGCGAGCGTCGACGAAGCGACGCATGAAGCCGTGCACGTCGGCAAGAGCATCATCGACGGCACGCATCCGGACCTGTCCGTCCTGTCGCTCGTGACGCACGGCTACTGACCGCGGCCGGCCGCGCGCCGGCTGCCGTTCCTGGTGTCGTTGCTGCTGCCGGCGCCGCGCGAATCGCGTGCGCATACGTCGTGCCCGCACCGTCCGTCCCATGTCGCGTCACATCGCGACGCCGCCGCGCCGGGCCGCCGGTCGCCATCATCCGCGAATCGCAACGTCGCGGGTCGCGCGTTATGCGTTTCCCCCGATAACACGTCGCGCCCGGACGCCTATCATTTTTTTATCGTCACCCTCCGGCACTCCCCCATGCCCTCTCTTCCCCGCCCGGGCGTCGACCGGCTGCGCGTTGCCGCGCTGGTCGCCGCCACCATGCTTGCCGCCTGCACGATCACCCCGCCCCCGTCGCTGCACTCGGTGCTGACGATTCCGTCGATCACGCGCGGTGGGAATCTCGACCAGTACCGCGTGGAGGTCGCACGATGCGTCGCGGAGCACAATCCGTCCGGCGTGTCGCGCGGGACCCCGCAGGCGATGCTGCGTTCGCTCGTCGTCGTCGCGTTCACCGTCGATCGCGGCGGCCGGCTCGTCAACGCATCCGTCTATCGCAGCAATGGCGACAGCGAAGCGGAAACGCTCGCGCTCGCGTCGTTGCGCCGCTCGGCGCCCCTGCCGCCGCCACCGTCGAAACTGCTGGACGGCAACGGCCGGGTCGAGATGATGGAAGGCTGGCTGTTCAACGACGACGGCCGCTTCCAGCTGCAAAGCACCGCATCGGCGCAGGCGCAATCGATCGATTGACCGCACGCCGCACGCGATTGCCGGTGTGCGGCGGCGCTGGCTATAATTTTCCGCAATCGCGCGGCCATCCTCCCGCGCGCGCGTTCGCGCGCCACACCCGGCATGCGAGCCGACCACGCCGGCACCGGGCGGCGGCGACCTATCCGTCTCCATCGTCGACCGGCGGGTGACGTCCGCGCCACCCCCGCATCATCCGCTCGGCTGCGCCCGGCAGGCGTCCCGGCCTGCCCGATCGCACGCCCAGCCGACCGCCCCAACGACAAAACGGAGACATCCATGTCCGCATCTCCCCCGGCCGTTGCACACGCAACCGGTTCGGCCGGCGCCGTCAGCTACCGGCGCATCGTATTCGCGAGCTTCATCGGCACCGCGATCGAGTTCTACGACTTCTACGTCTATGCGACCGCCGCCGCACTGGTGATCGGTCCCGTGTTCTTCCCGCACGGCTCCGCGACCGCCCAGGCGCTGTCTGCATTCGTCACGTTCGGCATCGCGTTCATCGCGCGGCCGATCGGCTCGTTCCTGTTCGGCCACTTCGGCGACCGCATCGGCCGCAAATCGACGCTCGTCGCGTCGTTGCTGGTGATGGGCGTGTCCACCACCGCGATCGGCTTCGTGCCCGGCTACGACACGATCGGCGCGCTCGCGCCGGTGCTGCTGTGCGTGCTGCGCTTCGGCCAGGGGATCGGCCTCGGCGGCGAATGGGGCGGCGCGGCGCTGCTCGCGACCGAGCACGCACCGCAAGGCAAGCGCGGCTGGTTCGGGATGTTCCCGCAGCTCGGGCCGTCGGTCGGCTTCCTGATGTCGAACGGGCTGTTCTTCGCGCTCGCGCTGTCGCTGTCCGACGCACAATTCCGCAGCTGGGGCTGGCGCATCCCGTTCCTCGTCAGCGCGGTGCTCGTCGCACTCGGCCTGTACGTGCGGCTGAAGATCACCGAGACGCCGGCGTTCCAGGCCACGCTCGATCGCAACGAGCGCGTGCGCGTGCCGGTCGCGACGCTCCTCTCGCAACACTGGCAGCCGACGCTGCTCGGCGCGCTCGCGATGGTGGTCTGCTACACGCTGTTCTATATCTCGACGGTGTTCTCTCTGTCGTACGGCGTGTCGGCGCTGCATATTCCGCGCCAGACCTTCCTCGGCCTGCTGTGCTTCGCGGTGGTGTTCATGGGGCTCGCGACGCCGCTGTCGGCCTGGGCGTCGGATCGCTTCGGCCGCAAGCCGGTGCTGATCGTCGGTGCGATTGCCGCGCTGCTGTCGGGCTTCGCGATGGAGCCGTTGCTCGGCAGCGGTTCGATGCCGCTCGTCGCGCTGTTCCTGACGCTCGAGCTGTTCCTGATGGGCGTGACGTTCGCGCCGATGGGCGCGCTGCTGCCGGAGCTGTTCCCGACCAACGTCCGCTATACGGGCGCGGGTGTCGCGTACAACCTCGGCGGGATTCTCGGTGCGTCGATCGCGCCGTATATCGCGCAACTGCTCGCCGCGCGCGGCGGATTGTCGTGGGTCGGCGGGTATGTATCGGTCGCGGCGGCAATCAGCCTGATCGGCGTGCTGCTGATGCGCGAAACCCGCGACGCATCGCTCGTCTGAGCCTCCGGGGCGGCCCGGGTTGTGCGGCGGGCGGCGCTGCCTATACTCGATCCTGAGGGCGCTGCCACGCGCCCCCGGAATCCCTCCCCAAAGGAGCCGCCGCAATGAATATCCGCCTCGACAACGCCGACCTCGTCCTGATCCTGGCGCTCGCGCTGGGTGGCGCATTGCTGCTCGCGCTGCGCTTCCGGCCGAAAACCTGGCGCGGTCTCGTGTTCGAGGCGCTGCTGGCCAACCTGGCGGCCATCGCCGCGGTGGTCACGATCGAAGCGCTGCTCGCCTGAATCGACCGGCCCCGCTTTTCCAAGGATGGTTCCCGACGATCGCGGACTTGCGTCAGGCTCTGGCGCTGGTTGCCGCTATCGGGGGGAACAGACGCTAGGCCGTCAGCAGAGCGCGCAGTGTGCCGCAGGCCGGCGCGACCGCGTCGATCGCATCGAGCGCCTGCGCGACCGACGGCGGCACCCCCGGTTCGCCGATCGACAGCGCATTCGGTGCGCCGCCGATACCGCAATGGTGGCGCGAGGTCGCGACGAAAATCATGACGGTCGGCCGCTGCAGCGCGTGCGCCATGTGCACGAACCCGGTATCGACCCCGACCACGAGCGCGGCCCGGCCGATTGCCGCACCCAGTTCGCGCACCGACATGGCAGGCAGCACGATCGCGCCAGGCGCGCGCGCGGCAATGTCCGTCGCATCGTCGTGTTCGGCTGCCGATCCCCACGGCAGCAGCACGCGCACGCCGCGCGCCATCATCTGCGTGGCCAGTGCAGCCCAGTGGCCGGCCGGCCATTGCTTGTCCGGATTCGAGGTCGCATGAAACAGCAGCATGAACGGCGTGCCGTCGGTCACGGCGGGCGGCAGGCTCACGTCCTGCGGCGGGACGACCCCGTACGCGGCAATGCCTTCGGGGACATAGCCGAGCGCCTCGCCGGCGCTCACACGCATCCCGTGCCACGCGTCGCAGTCCGGCCGCGGGCCGAAGCGATGCGAGTACGCAAAACGGGCACCCGCCTCGCCGAGATCCTGGGTCTGGTAGCCGACGCGGCGCGCGGCGCGCGCCAGGGCCGAGATGATCGCGCTCTTGTAGACGCCGTGCAGGTCGATGACCGCATCGTAGCGATGCGCGCGCAGCGCGCCGATCGACGCGGAAATCGCCTTCAGGTCGCCACCGTTCCGGAGCTTCTTGAAGCGCCGCAGCGGCGCGCAGAGCACCTCGCTCACGCCGGGGTGCCAGCGCACGACCTCGGCGCACGACTCGTCCACGGCCCAGTCGACCGACACGCCTGGAAATGCACGATGGAGGTCCGCGACGACAGGCAGCGTCTGGACGACGTCGCCGAGCGACGTCACTTTCACGATGAGGATGCGTTTCACGTTTCTTGTGGGGTTTGGCCGGCCATTTCGCCATGCTAACGATGCTCGCGACGCACAATCATTACACGGACATTACATTTGCAACAAATTGCATCGATTTTGTGAAAGTTTATCGTGCCCCCACCGCATCCGGTTCTTTTTATAATGCATTCTTTGCCCTCCCGGCCTGCCGCCGATGCAACGCCCCGCGCCTCCCACCCTGCTTTCCGGCTTGTTTCCCGCCTTCACCCGCCGCTCGGTGAGAATCTGGCGCCAGTACGGCGTGTTCTGGCTCGGCGCGATCGCCGTGGGTCTCGCGGCCGTGCTGTATGCGCGGCTGATCGACTGGGGCTACGACACCTTCCGCACGATGCGCGACCACGCCGCATGGCTGCCGTTACTGCTGACACCGTCGATCGCCGCGGCGTCCGCATGGCTCACGCGCCGCTTCTTCCGCGGCGCCGAGGGCAGCGGTATTCCGCAGGTGATCGCGACGCTGCATGCGAGCCCGGGCGCCTTCGGCGCGCGGCTGCTGACGCTGCGCATCCTGTTCGGCAAGGTCCTGATCTCGTTCATGGGGATCCTCGGCGGCTTCACGATCGGTCGCGAAGGCCCGACCGTGCAGGTCGGTGCGGCCCTGATGTTCAACCTGCGGCGCTTCTACCCGCGCTCGAACGCGCAGATCGAGCGCCAACTCGTGCTCGCCGGCGCCGCGGCCGGGCTGTCGGCCGCGTTCAATACGCCACTCGCCGGGATCGTGTTCGCGATCGAGGAACTGACGCGCAGCTTTTCCGCGCGTGCGAGCGGCGTGCTGATCACCGCGATCATCCTCGCCGGTGTCGTCGCGCTCGGCCTGAACGGCAATTACACGTACTTCGGCACGATCGACGCCGGCCAGCATTTCCCGAAAATGCTCGCGGTCGCCGTGCTCGTCACCGCACTCGTGACGGGCATCGCGGGCGGCCTCTTCAGCTGGCTGCTGCTCAATACGGGGCGCTGGCTGCCCGCGCGCATGCTCGGCCTGTATCGCGAGCGCCCGATCGCGTTTGCCGCGCTGTGCGGCTTCGTGATCGCCGTCGTTGGCCTCGTGTCGGGCGGCACGACATTCGGCAGCGGCTATGCCGAGGCACGCGGCCTGCTCGACGGCCATGAACAGCTGTCGGTGCTCTACCCGTTCCTGAAGATGGTGTCGATGGTCGCGTCCTACCTGCCGGGCATCCCGGGCGGGATCTTCGCGCCGTCGCTGTCGATCGGCGCCGGGTTCGGCAACCTGCTGCACGTCGTGTTCGGCGACATGAGCCTGCCGATGCTGATCGCGCTCGCGATGGTCGGCTACCTCGCGGCGGTCACGCAGTCGCCGATCACGTCGTTCGTGATCGTGATGGAGATGATCAACGGCCACGCGCTCGTGATTTCGCTGATGGCGACCGCGCTAGTATCGAGCCGCGTGGCGCGCTTCTTCGCGCCGCCGCTGTACGAAACGCTCGCACAGCGCTATCTCGCGCCGCCCGTGGCCGCCGCTCAACCCGCGGGATCCGGGGCGACACCGGCACCGGCCGCCGCGGCCGACGTCACCGAGCCGCAGGACGCGGCCGCCGCGCCCGCCGATCCGCTCGACACGCTGCTCGAACAGGACGCCAGCAAGCCGGACGCCCCGGCGGACGACCACGGCGCCGTGCACCCGCCGGCGACGCCGCACGACGGCGGCCCGGCGCAGCCGGGCCCGCGCAATACTCAGTAGTTGTCCATCGGGCCTGCCCGACCCCAAAGGATGCAGCCGGCGAGCGTGATCGAGACGAGCGCGATGGCAATGGCGGTTCTCTTCATCGCACGCCTTCGTCAAGCCCAGTGGCCGCGGGTCCAGAACCAGTTCGGGCCACGCTGATCCCAGTGACCCGGCACCCACTGCATGCCGATACGCTCGGTTTCCCAGTGGCCGCCGATCCAGACGTAGCGGCCATGATCCCAGCGCCAGTGACCGCGCGCCCACACATAGCCGACGCGCGCGTCGGGCACGACCTCGTAGCGCACCGGCGGCGGCGCATTCGGCGCGACGACGACGATTTCCTCGGCGGGCACGGCCACCGGTTCGGCGACGACCATCCGGCCCGACGGCACCATCACGGGCGCACCGACGAGGATTTCATCCGCCCGTGCGGCGAGCGGCGCGGCGACGGCTGACAGGCCCGCGGCAAACAGCGCGAGCGAAACGATACGGCGTTGAACAGCAGAGACAGCCATCACAACCTCCTGATTGACAAATGACGCGAGCGTATTCGTTCAATGCGGGAGGTCGACCAGCGGCCGACAGACGCCGTGTTACGGCGAGCCCGAAAGTGCAACAGGGCGTAAGACGCGCACGGCGGCATGCACCGCCGTGCGGAGAGGCACGACCAAAGGTCAGGCTTGCGGGATCTCGATCTTCACTTCGAGGACTTCAAGATCGTCCTGGCGCTCGAGGCTCACGCGGATGTCATCGTTCGAGATATGGACGTACTTCGAGATGACCGCGACCAGCTCCTTCTGCAGCGCCGGCAGGTAATCGGCCGGCGGCCGGCCGCCGACCCGCTCGTGCGCGATGATGAGCTGCAGGCGCTCCTTCGCGACCGATGCGGACTTCTTCTTCTCGCCGAGGAGAAACGAAAGGATGGACATGGGCGGCCTCCGTTACTTGCTGCCGAAGAGGCGCTGCAGCAGGCCCGGCTTCTGGTAATCGGTGAAACGCAGCGGCTTGTCTTCGCCGAGGAAACGGGCGACGACGTCCTTGTACGCTTCCGCAACGTCGGTGCCGTCGATATGCACGGCCGGCAGACCCTGGTTCGATGCGTGCAGCACGGCTTCGGATTCGGGCACCACGCCGATCAGCTTGATGCGCAGGATCTCGCTGATGTCCTCGAGCGACAGCATCTCGCCTTCGCTCACACGCTTCGGGCTGTAACGCGTGATCAGCAGGTGTTCCTTGATCGGATCCTTGCCTTCGGTCGCGCGCTTCGTCTTCGACGACAGGATGCCGAGAATGCGGTCCGAGTCGCGCACCGACGACACTTCCGGGTTCGTGACGATCAGCGCTTCGTCCGCGAAGTACATCGCGTGCAGCGCACCCGCCTCGATACCGGCCGGCGAATCGCAGACGATGTATTCGAAGTCCATCGCGACCAGGTCGTTCAGCACCTTCTCGACGCCGTCACGCGTGAGCGCATCCTTGTCGCGCGTCTGCGACGCCGGCAGGATGAACAGGTTCTCGCACTTCTTGTCCTTGATCAGCGCCTGGTTCAGGTTCGCTTCGCCCTGGATCACGTTGACGAGGTCGTACACCACGCGGCGCTCGCAGCCCATGATGAGATCGAGGTT
The DNA here is from genome assembly GCF_052045245.1 of Burkholderia sp. 22313. Classification (NCBI taxonomy): domain Bacteria; kingdom Pseudomonadati; phylum Pseudomonadota; class Betaproteobacteria; order Burkholderiales; family Burkholderiaceae; genus Burkholderia; species Burkholderia sp. 22313. The sequence goes on along the minus strand of NZ_JBQEON010000039.1, from coordinate 51,359 downwards.
ACGCAGGCCGACGTCGAAGTCGATCACGGCCGTCTTGTGGCCGCGCAGCGCGATACCGGACGCGAAGCTCGCGCTCGTCGTCGTCTTGCCCACGCCGCCCTTGCCCGAGGTCACCACGATGATTTTTGCCATTTACCCAATACCCTGTGTTCGTCAATGAGAGCCGATCGATCCGGAGCGCACCGCGTGGATCACGTCAGGCGCAGCGGTTCGATCATCAGTTTTTCCTCTTCGAGCCGGATCTGCACCGATTTGCCCAGTATGTCGGCGGGCAGCGGGTTCTCGGTCGTTCGATAGATACCCGCGATCGAAATCAGTTCCGGCTCGAGACACGTGCAGAAAATGCGCGCGTCGTGATTGCCGTGCACGCCCGCGAGTGCGCGGCCGCGCAACGGCGCGTAGATGTGGATATTGCCTTCCGCGATGATCTCGGCGCCGTGACTGACCGGCGCAAGCACCACGAGGTCTCCTTTCGCGTAAATCTGCTGCCCCGAACGCAGCGGCCGATCGATCACCAGCGTCTGGCCGCCCGCCGGAATCGGCGTCGGCGCAGGCTCGGGCGCCGGTTCGGCTGCCGCAGCAGCGGCCGCGGCAACGACAGCGACCGGTGCCGGCTCCGCTTCGTCGGCCGGCTTCGCGGCCGACGCACCCGACACGCGGCGATCGCGCGCCTCGAGCAACGGCAGGCCGGCTTCCCCCGCCCAGCCCTGCGTGGCCAGCGCGACGACGCCCACCGGGCGCATCCGCACGTCGTTCAGCATCTGGCGGATGTCGGCGAGCGCGACGCGTTCGCCGTCCGCCAGGCGACGGACGTCGATCGCGACGACATCATCGGCAAAAAATTCGGGAGTCGCTTCGAAGCGCTTGACCAGTTCGGTACGCAACGCATCGAGATCGGTCGTCTTCACGGTGAACAGCAACGTATCGACCGATCCGCTGCGCAGCTCGAAGAATGGCGATTTTTTAAGCGACATGGACACTCTGCAAAAAATTTTTGCGTATTTTACAGGCGTCCACGCGTGCAGCCATTATTTTTGGGAATCCGGGTTGCGACGAGCGCGGCGGACGCGCAACCGGCAGGCGGGCAGTCGACCGGGCTTTCTTCGCCCCGTGCGGCCCGCGCGTTCATGCGTCAGGGCGTGTTGACGTGCGACACGAACAGCGACTTCATCGCGCCGGGCATTCGCGCGATCGGCGCGTGCTCGCCCGTGTTGCCGAAACCCGCGCGTTCGTAGAAACGGATCGCGTTGCGGTTCGCGTCGGCGATCCACGCGTAGACGTCCTGTGCACCGCGCTCGCCGAGCCAGGCGGTGGCCGTTTCGAGCAGCAGCACGCCGCCGCGCAGGTGGCGAACCGCGTGCGCAACCCACAGCTCGCTGACGAACGCGCGCCGCTCGTGCGTATTGTCGAAATACGCGCCGATCATGCCGGCCGGATGGCCTTCGGTGTACAACAGGAAAGTCGTCGACTCGTCGGACCCGGCACGCAGCGCGGCGATGGCCGCCGCCGCGTCGGAATCGACGTTCAGCAATTCGGCCTCCGGCGCTTCACCGGGCGCGTAGGGTTCACGCAGCGATGCGGCGCGGAGTTCGCGATACACGCCGCCCTGGTCGGCAGCGATACGACGAACGGTCAAGGTCGAACTCATGCAGGCACAGCCCCCTTCGGACAGCAAGTCACTAGCTTCAACCGAAAGCGGGGCATGAGTCAAATCGTTATTTTCAAATGGTCGCGCGAATCGAAAGGCGGCAGCAACGTGCGTGATGGGCGCGCAGGCGCGGGTGTGCAGTTGCAGCATCGGCGCATCGATGCGCAGCGGCGCATGACCATCCGAACGTCGCTGTCGGACACGTCACCCCGATGGCCTTGTCTTGCATGGCAGTCACGCGACGAGCGTCCGGCATTTCGTCGTCGCGGTCGTAATGGTTCGTAATAGTTGTATGTAAAACGAATGCCCGGCGCGCGCGGTCGCGCCACGTCTATTGCGATGCAGCATTCGCTGCGGTCGTCGTCGCCGCATGCAGATGCGCGTCGCACCCCGCATTCCTCCGACAAAACACCGGTCGCAAGTGTGGCTCGGGCGCCTCGCGGCCTGTTTCAATCACCCCCGTGCCGGCCCTTCCCGACCCGCGCGATGGATGGCCCGCCGTTTGGAGTTTCACGCCTAGCCGCGGAGTTTGGAAAGCATGCGCGACGGTCGTATAACTGGCACAACCGGCCCCGCGATCCGGTGCCGCGGCCCCACGAACGATCCGAACGCAGACAAGCGTGTACACAGGGCCGCCGCGCCCGCACGCGCCAGAGCCGGCCCCAACCAGGAGGGAGACAATGGCGATCAGCGACGGATCGGCCTCGGGCTGGTCGGACGGCAAGCGTTATCTATGGTTGCTCGGCGCGGTGACGATCACGCTACCGATCCTGTCGGCCCAGCTCGCGCTGTCGACCGGCTTTCACGTGTTCTGGTGGTTCGGTCCGCTGTTCGCGTTCGGCGTGATCCCGATCCTCGACACGCTGATCGGCGACGATCGCGACAATCCGCCCGAAGCCGTCGTCCCGCACCTCGAACGCGAGCGCTACTACCGCTACATCGTCTATCTCGCGACGCTGATCGAATACTTCGCGTTCTTCATGTGCGTCTGGATCGTCGGCACGCATGCGCTCGCGTGGTACGACTACGTCGGCTTCGCGCTGTCGCTCGGCGCCGCGACGGGCATCTCGATCAACACCGCGCACGAACTCGGGCACAAGACCAGCCGCTTCGAGCGCTGGCTCGCGAAAGTCACGCTGGCGCCGGTCGCATACGGGCACTTCTTCGTCGAACACAATCGCGGCCATCATGTGCGCGTCGCGACGGCCGAGGATCCGGCGAGCGCGCGCTTCGGCGAATCGTTCTGGGCATTCCTGCCGCGCACGGTGACGGGCAGCATCCGTTCGGCCTGGCGGCTCGAAACGGCGCGCCTCGAGCGGCTCGGGCATTCGCCGTGGACCTGGCGCAACGAGGTGCTGCACGCGTGGGCGATGACTGTCGTCGTGTGGGGCATCGCGATCGCGCTGGCCGGCAAGGTCGTGATTCCGTTCCTCGTGATCCAGGCCGCGTACGGCGCATCGCTGCTCGAAGTCGTGAACTACGTCGAGCACTACGGGCTCGGCCGCCGCAAGCTGCCGAGCGGCCGCTACGAGCGCTGCACGCCGCAGCATTCGTGGAACAGCAATCACGTCGTCACCAACCTGTTCCTGTACCAGTTGCAGCGGCACGCCGACCATCACGCGAACCCGACGCGCTCGTACCAGGCGCTGCGCCACTTCGACGACTCGCCGCAACTGCCGGCCGGCTACGCGACGATGATCCTGTTCGCGTACGTGCCGCCGCTCTGGTATCGCGTGATGAACCCGCGTGTCGTTGCGCACTACGGCGGCAACATGGCGCAATCGAACATCAAGCCGTCGATCCGCGCGCGCGTGCTCGCGCAGTATCCGGCCGCGGCGTGATGCAGGACAACGCGGCCGCGCTCGCCGGCAGTCGCGTTACGCGGCCTGCGAGAGCCTGAACACGGCGACCGCGTGCCGCAGCGCGCTGGCCTGCTCGGCCGCTCGCCCGCTCGCGCTGCCTCGACGGCCGAGTTCAGCACGAGGATGTTGGTCTGGAATGCGACGCCGTCGACACGATGAGCGGGATTGCCGCCAGCGCGGCGAAGGTCGGCGAGATCATCGCGATGCCGAGCACGATCAGCATCAGCACGACGCTTGCCGCGGGCGCGTGGCTCGCGTCGCGGCTCGCTTGCGCCGACACGAGCCGCTCGTCGGCGACGTGCGTCTGCCCATCGTTCGCGAACGTATCGATCGACCGATTGAGGATGCGGATGCCATACAGCGCGCCGCAGAACATCAGCAGCAGCAGCGCAACGGCGAATGCGAGGGGAATCTTGTAGCTCGGCTTCATGGGACCTTGGATCGACGGCAAGCGAGTGCCGAACGGACGGCCCGTTTGTGCGCAGTCGCACACCGGCATCGATACGGCAACGGCGCCACCCTGCGACCCAAACGAAAAACCCCGTGATCCTTTCGAATCACGGGGCTTCGTATTTTGGCGGAGAGGGTGGGATTCGAACCCACGGTACGGGGAAACCGTACGCCTGATTTCGAGTCAGGTACATTCGACCACTCTGCCACCTCTCCTTCCTTGCTGCTTCATTTCCCGATTGGTCGTGTCCGGGAAAGGAAAGATTATAGAACGATCTCTTCGAAACTCACAAGCCCTTTTTGCAAATTTTTTGCGGGACCCTCGAAAGCCGATCGTCCGGCAGCGTCACGCTGCCGGTGCAGGCGCGTCGATCCGCTCCATGCCGCCCATGTACGGACGCAGCGCTTCCGGCACCGTGACCGAACCATCGGCATTCTGATAGTTCTCGAGTACCGCGACGAGCGTGCGGCCGACCGCGAGGCCGGAGCCGTTCAGCGTATGCACGAGTTCCGGCTTGCCCTGCGCGTTGCGGAAACGCGCCTGCATCCGGCGCGCCTGGAACGCCTCTGTGTTCGAGCAGCTCGAGATCTCGCGATAGGTGTTCTGCGCGGGCAGCCACACTTCGAGATCGAACGTCTTCGCGGCCGAGAAGCCCATGTCGCCCGTGCACAGCGTGATCACGCGGTACGGCAGGCCGAGCTTCTGCAGGATCGCCTCCGCATGACCGACCATCTCGTCGAGCGCCGCGTACGACGCGTCCGGTGCGACGACCTGCACCATCTCGACCTTGTCGAACTGGTGCTGGCGGATCATCCCACGCGTGTCGCGGCCGTACGAGCCGGCTTCCGAACGGAAGCACGGCGAATGCGCGGTCAGCTTGATCGGCAGTGCGGAGCCTTCGACGATCGATTCGCGCACGGTGTTCGTCAGCGAAATCTCGGACGTCGAAATCAGGTATTGCGTGATCGTGTTTTCCGCACCGCCCTTCTCGACGCGGAACATGTCGTCCGCGAACTTCGGCAACTGGCCCGTGCCGTACAGGATCTCGGGGTTCACGATGTACGGCGTGTACGTCTCGCTGTAGCCGTGCTGCAGCGTGTGCGTGTCGATCATGAACTGCGCGAGCGCGCGGTGCAGGCGTGCGATCGAACCGCGCAGCATCGTGAAGCGCGCGCCGGCGAGCTTCGCGCCGGTTTCGAAATCGAGGCCGAGCGGCGTGCCGACGTCGACGTGATCCTTCACCGCGAAGTCGAACTGGCGCGGCGTGCCCCAGCGGCGCACTTCGACGTTGTCGGCCTCGTCCTTGCCGACCGGCACGCTTTCGTGCGCGATGTTCGGCATGCCCAGCATCAGGTCGGACAGACGCGTCTGGATCTCGCCGAGCTTGGCTTCCGACGCCTTCATTTCGTCGCCGATCCCGCCGACTTCGGCCATCACGGCCGACGTGTCCTCACCCTTCCCCTTCAGCGCGCCGATCTGCTTCGACAGGCTGTTGCGGCGCGCCTGAAGCTCTTCGGTACGGGTCTGGATCGCGCGGCGTTCCGCTTCGAGAGCGGAGAACGCGGCGACGTCGAGGGTGTAGCCGCGATCGGCGAGGCGCTTCGCGACGCCGTCGAGGTCTTTGCGCAGCAACTGGATGTCGAGCATGGGAGGACTTGGGAAATCGTTGTGTAAGACGGGAATTCTAACGCACCGCGAGGCCGCCACGGCACTGGCCGGACGGACAATGCGGCAAACCCGCGCCGGGCCGCAAGCGCTGACGCCCCGCGGCGCAGCGCCGGCCGCCGTGCCACAGGCGGCCGTCAGACCTTCTTGCCGGCCTCGCGGTCGAGCTCGCGCAGCCACGCAAGCTTGTCGGCGATCTTCGATTCGAGCCCGCGCGGCACCGGCTTGTACCAGTGCGGCTCGCGCATTCCTTCCGGCAGGTATGTCTCGCCGGCCGCATAGGCGTTCGGCTCGTCGTGCGCGTAGCGGTACGCATGGCCGTAGCCGAGTTCCTTCATCAGCTTGGTCGGCGCATTGCGCAGATGCACGGGCACCTCGCGCGACTTGTCCTGCTTCACGAACGCCATCGCCTGGTTGAACGCGTTGTAGCCCGCGTTGCTCTTGGCCGCGCACGCGAGATAGATCACGGCCTGCCCGAGCGCCAGTTCGCCTTCGGGGGAACCCAGGCGCTCGTAGGTCTCGGCCGCGTCGTTCGCCATCTGCAGCGCGCGCGGATCGGCGAGGCCGATGTCTTCCCACGCCATCCGCACGATGCGCCGCGCGAGATACTTCGGATCCGCGCCGCCGTCGATCATCCGGCAGAACCAGTACAGCGCGCCGTCCGGGCTCGACCCGCGCACCGACTTGTGCAGTGCCGAGATCTGGTCGTAGAAGTTGTCGCCGCCCTTGTCGAAGCGCCGCGCGTTCAGCGTCATCGCGCTGCTGACGAACCCGGCATCGATGGTCGTGACCTTCGCGGATGCCGCGGCCGTCTGCGCCTGCTCGAGCAGGTTCAGGAAGCGCCGCGCGTCGCCGTCCGCGTAACCGATCAGCGTATCGATCGCCTTGTCGTCGAACGCCAGGCCGTCGAGCGCAATTTCCTGCGCGCGCTTGAGCAACTGGCGCATCTCGTCGTCGTTCAGCGACTGCAGCACGTACACCTGCGCCCGCGACAGCAGCGCCGAGTTGACTTCGAAACTCGGGTTCTCGGTCGTTGCGCCGATGAAGGTCACCAGCCCCGACTCGACGAACGGCAGCAGCGCATCCTGCTGCCCCTTGTTGAAACGGTGGATTTCGTCGACGAACAGGATCGTGTGGCGGCCGGTGCGGTTCAGCGTGTCCTTCGCCTGCTCCATCGACTCGCGGATGTCCTTCACGCCACCGAGCACCGCGGACAGCGCGATGAACTCGCAGTCGAACGCGAGCGCGGTCAGCCGCGCGAGCGTCGTCTTGCCAACGCCGGGTGGCCCCCACAGGATCATCGAATGCGGCTTGCCGGATTCGAACGCGAGCCGCAGCGGCTTGCCTTCGCCCAGCAGATGCGTCTGGCCGATCACCTCGGCGAGCGTCTTCGGCCGCAGCGCCTCGGCGAGCGGCCGGCGCGGCTCGACTTGAAACAGGTCGGACATGAACCCTCGCTCCAGATCAAACGATGGCGGCCGAACCGGCCGCCGGACCCGACATTATGACAGCCGTGCGAACCCGCCGCCGTGCCTGGTGCCCGCGCCCGGTGCCCGCGCCTGGTGCCCGCGCCCCCAAACAACACGGGCCTGCCGTCGCCGGCAGGCCCGTGTCGGGAAAACGGCGTGAAGCCGGTCAGCCGGTGATCACGTCCGCTCCCTTCGGCACGACGAACTTGAACGCATCCCCCTTCAGCGGCGGGTTCGTCTGGATGTTCGTGAACGTGAGCAGCGTGACGTTGCCGAACACGTCGTGCAGTTCCATCGCGGCGAGCGTGCCGTTGCGGAAGCCGATGCCGATCCGCTGGAATTGCGTGTCCTGCGCCTTCGGCAGCATCTCGAGCCACTCGATGCCCCCCTTCTCGCCGGCATCGCGCAGCGTGTAGTTCTTGTCGAGATCGTTGCTGCCGAACAGGATCGCGGCCGGGCTCGCGCCCAGCGCGCCGTTCAGCTTGCGCTCGGTGACCTGGTTCAGGTCGCGGTCGTACACGTAGAGCTTGTCGCCGTCGGCCTGCAGCACCTGCTGGTACGGCTTCTGGTACGTCCAGATGAACTTGCCCGGGCGCGAGAACACGAACGTGCCGCTCGAATTGTCGGTCGGCTTCGGCAAGGCCTGCGCGGCGCTCGCGCCCTTGGACGGCGCCTTGACGATCTGCTGCGTGAAATCGCCCTTCGCCGAATGCACCTGCGACACGAAGGCCTTCAATTGCTCGGTGCCGCCCGCGAACGCGTGCGTCGCCGCGAGCATCAGCGATGCGCCGGCGAACGCCGCGCCGAGCCAGCGCCGCGTCGAACGAAGGGAAGGGACGAACGAAAGTTGCTGCATATTGCGGTTTTCTCCCTGGGTGGCCGGCGCTGCGGGCGCCGCGGACTCATTCCGCGTCGCGCGCCGGCACAAGAATTTCGCGGTTGCCGCTCGACGACATCGCCGACACGAGCCCCGACTGTTCCATCTGTTCGAGCAACCGCGCCGCGCGGTTATAGCCGATCCGCAGATGGCGCTGCACGAGCGAAATCGACGCGCGGCGGTTCTTGACGACGATCTCGACCGCCTGGTCGTACAGCGGATCAGACTCGCCGCCGCCTTCGCCGGTTCCCGCACCGGCCGAGCCCTCGTCGCCGTCGGCGGTGCCGCCTTCGAGCAGCCCCTCGACGTAGTTCGGCTCGCCCTGCTCCTTGAGCTTCTCGACGACGCGATGCACTTCGTCGTCGGCAACGAACGCGCCGTGCACGCGCACGGGCAGCCCGGTGCCGGGTGCCAGGTACAGCATGTCGCCCATCCCGAGCAGCGATTCAGCGCCCATCTGGTCGAGAATCGTGCGCGAGTCGATCTTCGACGACACCTGGAACGCGATCCGCGTCGGCACGTTCGCCTTGATCAGGCCGGTAATCACGTCGACGGACGGACGCTGCGTCGCGAGGATCAGGTGGATGCCGGCCGCGCGCGCCTTCTGCGCGATCCGCGCGATCAGCTCCTCGACCTTCTTGCCGACGACCATCATCAGGTCGGCCAGCTCGTCGATCACGACGACGATGTTCGGCAGGCGGCCAAGCGGTTCAGGATCGTCCGGCGTCAGGCTGAACGGATTCGGAATCTTTTCCTCGCGCTTCGCCGCGTCGTCGATCTTGTTGTTGTAGCCGGCGAGGTTGCGCACGCCGAGCTTGCTCATCAGCTTGTAGCGGCGCTCCATCTCCGCGACGGTCCAGTTCAGCGCATGGCCGGCCTGGCGCATGTCGGTGACGACCGGGCACAGCAGGTGCGGAATGCCTTCGTAGACGCTCATTTCGAGCATCTTCGGATCGATCAGGATCAGGCGCACCTGCTCGGCAGTGGCCTTGTACAGCAGCGACAGGATCATCGCGTTGATCCCGACCGACTTGCCCGAACCGGTCGTGCCGGCCACCAGCAGGTGCGGCATCTTCGCGAGATCCGCGCACACCGGCTTGCCGCCGATGTCCTTGCCGAGGCTCAACGTGAGCGCGGACGACGCGGCCGCATAGACTTCCGAGCCGATGATCTCCGACAGATGCACCGTCTGGCGGCGCTGGTTCGGCAGCTCGAGCGCCATGTAGTTCTTGCCGGGGATCGTCTCGACCACGCGGATCGACACGAGCGACAGCGAGCGGGCGAGATCCTTCGCGAGGTTCACGATCTGGCTGCCCTTCACGCCGGTGGCCGGCTCGATCTCGTAACGCGTGACGACCGGCCCCGGATACGCGGCGACGACGCTCGCCTCGACGCCGAAATCCTTCAGCTTCTTCTCGATCAGGCGCGACGTGAACTCGAGCGTGTCGGCGGAAATCGCTTCCTGCGTTTTCGGCGCGGGGTCGAGCAGCGACACCGGCGGCAGCGTCGAATCGCCCGGCAGGTCGGTGAAGAGCGGCACCTGGCGCTCGCGCTCGACGCGCTCGGACTTGGCCGGCGTGACGACCGGCGGCACGATCGTCACGGGCTCGTGATCCTCGATGCGCACGCGCTCTTCCTCGACCTTGCCTTCGCGGCGCACGGCCGCGGCCTCGCCGAGCTTGCGGTCGCGCTCGGCCTCGCGGCGCAGCTTCGCAAGGTTGACGGCGGACAGGATCGCGCCGCCGACGCGCTCGGCGACCGACAGCCACGAGAAGCGGAAATACAGCGACAGGCCGATCGCCAGCAGGATCAGCAGCAGCAGCGTGCCGCCGGTGAAGCCGAACGCGTGCGACATCGCACCCGCGACGGCCTCGCCGATCACGCCGCCCGGCGCGCGCGGCAGTTGCACCTTCAGCGACCACATCCGCAGCGCCTCGATGCCGTCGCACGCGAGCACGACGAGCACGAACGCGAAGATCTCGGTGAGCCAGCCGATCGGCCGCTCGGGTTCGTCGGCGACCGCCTCGTGACGCGTGATGCGCCGGTAGTTGACCGCGATGCGCCGCCCGAGCGGCACGATCAGCCAATAGGCCGACAGCCCGAACAGCAGCAGGATGATGTCGGCCGTCCACGCGCCGACCCGGCCGGCCCAGTTCGAGATGTGGTCCACCTGCGCGGCGTGCGTCCAGCTCGGATCGCGCCGGCTGTAGCTCAACAGGGCCATCACCAGAAAGGCGCAGAGCGCGACCTGGAGAATCCAGCGGATCTCCGTGAGGAGCTTCGACATCCGGTGCGGCAACGCCTGTGCCTGGGCGGAATAAGGAGCTTTTGCCATGAATCCGTATAAAGAGGACGGGCCGCGCGCCCGCCTGTCGTTCGATCCCGCTTATTGTAAACGCTGCACCGGGCCGCCAAGTGTAAATGACGGTTACATAACAGGGCCGGGGTGGCCGAAGCCGACGCCGTACCTGCGATCGGGACCGCCGGCCAGGCCCCTGGCACCCGCCTGCGGCAACGCGCCGCCACACCGACGGGCCGCCGCCGCGGCCTGCCCGCCCCCCCCATCACGCACGCCCGAAGCGGGCGTCCCGCGGCGAAACGCTATCGCCGCGATTGAAACTCTCGTTCGGCAGCGCAGCAACGGGGCCTTTATAATGCGCGTCTGATACCCATCTATGACGGCATCCCCGGTCAACCCGGACCGTCCGGCGAGCCTTACCCCGCCCGCCGCAGCCGCCTTTTACGGATTCGCACATGTCCACGCCCAAACACGCCAAAGTCCTGATTCTCGGTTCCGGCCCCGCCGGCTACACGGCTGCCGTCTATGCGGCACGCGCCAACCTGTCCCCGGTGCTGATCACCGGCATCGCGCAGGGCGGCCAGCTGATGACGACGACCGACGTCGAAAACTGGCCGGCGGACGCGAAGGGCGTGCAGGGCCCGGAACTGATGGCGCGCTTCCAGGAGCACGCGGAGCGTTTCAACACCGAAATCGTATTCGACCACATCCACACCGCCAAACTGCACGAACAGCCGATCCGGCTGATCGGCGACTCGGGCGAATACACGTGCGACTCGCTGATCATCGCGACCGGCGCGTCCGCGCAGTATCTCGGCCTGGCTTCCGAAGAAGCATTCATGGGCAAGGGCGTGTCGGCCTGCGCGACCTGCGACGGCTTCTTCTATCGCAACCAGGAAGTCGCGGTGATCGGCGGCGGCAATACGGCTGTCGAGGAAGCGCTCTACCTGACCGGCATCGCGAAGAAGGTCACGGTGATCCATCGCCGCGACAAGTTCCGCGCCGAGCCGATCCTGATCGACCGCCTGCTGGAGAAGGAAAAGGAAGGCGTCGTCGACATCAAGTGGGATCACGTGCTCGACGAAGTGACGGGCGAGGAGTCGGGTGTCACGGGCCTGCGCATCAAGAACGTGAAGACCGGCGAGAAGCAGGACCTCACCGTGCAGGGCGTGTTCGTCGCGATCGGACACAAGCCGAACACCGACCTGTTCCAGGGCCAGCTCGAGATGAAGGACGGCTACATCCTGACGAAGAGCGGCCTGCAGGGCAACGCGACGTCGACCAGCGTGCCGGGCGTGTTCGCCGCCGGCGACGTGCAGGACAACGTGTATCGCCAGGCGATCACGAGTGCCGGCACGGGCTGCATGGCCGCACTCGACGCGCAGCGCTACCTCGAAAGCCTGCACGACAAGAAGTAAGCATCAAGCCTTCGCGTGCGGGGCGCTACAATGGCGTCCGCTGCCGCGAAGCGGGCTTGACCGGAAAGCCGCTGCCGCCGCGCAGCGGCTTTTTTGTGCCCGCGTGTCCGCACGCGCCTGCCCGGTTACCGAATCATGGCGAAGAACCAGCCCCATCCGAGCGATCCCGCGAAGCGGCAGATCGCCGCCCGTCCCGCGAACCCGGCGCCCGCCGCGCCGCCGCCCGCCCCCGACGCCGCCGCGTTGCGCGGCCAGGGCCTGGCCGGCCTCGGCGCGTTGCGCAAGTCGCTGCAAGGCGAAGCCGAGCGCCGCGAGCGCACCCGCGTTGAAACCGCGAAGGCCGCCCGCCAGGCGGAAGCCGACGCGAACCTGTTCCGCAACGAAATCGGCGCGATCCAGCCGCTGAGCGCGCCGCCGCGCGCGAAATCCGGCCGCACGCCGCCCGATCCGGTGCCGAAGCAGACGCAGCGCGACGAAGAGGATGTGCTGAACGCGACGCTGTCCGACGAATTCGATCCCGAGACGCTGCTCGACAGCGACGAATCGCTGTACTACCACCGCCCCGGCATCAGCCGCGAAGTCGTGCGCAAGCTGAGGAGCGGCGCGTGGATCGTGCAGGCGCAGCTCGACCTGCACGGCATGCGGCGCGACGAAGCGCGCGACGCGCTCGCCGAGTTCATCCGCGAAGCCGGCAAGAAAGGGCTGCGCTGCCTGCGCGTGATTCACGGCAAGGGGCTCGGCTCGATCGGCAAGGAACCGGTGCTGAAAGGCAAGGTCCGTGCGTGGCTCGTGCAGAAGGAAGAAGTGATCGCGTTCTGCGAGGCGCGCAGCAACGACGGCGGCGCGGGCGCGGTGCTCGTGCTGCTGCAGCCGCTCGCGGCGCCGGCCGAGCGGGGGCCGCGTGCCGCATCCTAGGCTCACGCTCGCGATCTCGATACTGGAGGCGATCGCAACGCTGGCCTTCGCGATCTCGGGTTTCATCGAAGCGCGCAAGAACCGTCTCGACTCGGTCGGCACGTTCGTCGTCGCGCTCGCCACCGCGTTCGGCGGCGGCACGCTGCGCGACATCCTGCTCGAACGCCGGCCGTTCTACTGGGTCGTGCACGACGATTACGTGATCGCGATCTTCGTGCTCGCGCTGTTCGCGCCGTTCGTGTTGCGGATGCTGTCGCGGCTGTCGGCCGAGCGGCTGCTGCTGGTGGCGGACGCGATCGGGCTCGGCATCTTCAGCATCTCGGGCACCGCGATCGCGCTCGATGCCGAGATGCCGCGCTTCATCGCGGTGATGATGGGCGTGATCACCGGCGTGGTCGGCGGGATCATCCGCGACGTGCTGTGCAACGACATCCCGCTGATCCTGCGCGATTCGCGGCCGTACGCGACCTGCGCGTTCGTCGGCTGCTGGTTCTACCTGCTGCTCGTGTGGCTGCAGTTCGACTCCGTGTACAGCGTGCTGCTCGCGACCGGATTCATCCTCGTCGCGCGGCTCGCGACGTTCAAGTTCGACGTGCGGCTGCCGCATTGAATCCGGGCATCGTTTGAGTCACGAGGGGCCGTCGAAACGGGCTCTCGTCGCCACACGCCGATGATCCCAAACCACGCGATCTATCGGACACAATTATTTACATTTCCCTTTCACAGTCCCCAGTGCCGTGTTACGTTCCGCCCAACAAACGCGAACGAGTGGACTGGGATGACTATTTTTTACGCGGTAGTTGAAGACGATCCGCTGGACAGCGGCGGCTACGTACTCGATGGGGGTAAGTGCGGAACGATCGTAGGTGTCGACGGCAAACGCCGGAAAATCACGTTCGTCGGACAACGCGCGTGGTGCAGCACATGCGAGAGCATCGGGACAATTGAAGCGGCCCCCGGCGCGCCGAGCAAAAAGCGACTGCGCGACTTCACTTCCACAGGACGAGTTCAAGCCCTGAGCAACGATTGGGTCCGATGTCGCTGTGAGCGCCCTCCCCGCATCATTTCCCGATACGGCCGTCAATGGAAAATAGACGCTTCGAATTGCGCCCCCCGGATGCAATCCGAACTCGTCACCGATACGGTCACGGCAGCGCCCCAGTTCGTCTATAACGATTGCTTTGTTCTTCGGGACGCCGAGGGTGCCCCTCTGAGCGACGTCGCCTATGCATTGCAGCGAGACACCGGGGCGTTTGAATATGGACGAACGGACGCGCATGGACAAACGCACCTGCTCGCGTCCACCTCACGTGCCGAAAACATCACGATCTATCTCGCGGAATAGCCATGCCCGAACGCGTCCACGTTTCTCCTGAAGGCAATCGATACAAACGGATCGCGGCACGCAAGACCACGCCGACAAACGATCCGTCGCCGAAGCCCGTCACCGTTCGCTTCAAGACATTCTGGAAAACGGTCCGCACATGGACCGACGCCGACGTCGCCGAATACCAGCGCGCAGTTCCACAACTGGCGAAACAACTGCAAACGGAAACGTACTGGGACCGCAACGGCAGCACGCGCACGAATCGATTTACATGCGAGGACTTCGCGTTACGGTTGCTTGTCCAGTTCGCCGCCCTGCGTGGATTGCCGCTCAAGTTGACCACCGGTGTACGCAGTTATCGAAACGTGGAGGTTTACGGCGAATCGGAACACCAGCGATACGATTCGACGATGTACGGTTTCGCCGAGATGGTCTCGCTGACTTTCGGCGCACCGGACACACAACGCACCGATTCGAATACCGTACGACTTTCGACGGCCGAGTCGCTCCTCCCTGGAGACATGCTGGTACAGGCCAATGATCGCGCAGGCATCGGGCATCATGTTCAGTTGGTCACGAACACCTCGCCCTCGTCCGTTTCGATCATGCAGGGAAATTCGAGCGGTATGATCGTGCGTCCGTTCACGACGATCATGAGGATATTCGGCCACAATCGTGCAGATCCGCAAAGCGCCAGTTATGCAGGTATGGGCGTCGAAAACGGGTACTACACACCCGGCGAGGAAGGGTGGGACTACAGAAACGAGACCACAGGCGCCAAAGTGAAGGATTTTCTAAAGCAATTCCAGCTGTATCGCTGGAATTTCGCTGCATTCAATCAGTAATGCCGAGGCGAGGATGCGTGCGTTCTTTTCGGTAATCGCAGATAGCGACCTGTTCGGCGCACTCGCGACCGTTTGTCTGGTCGTAGCAGTGACTGGCCTGTTCTCCGCCGTCCGCCGCTCGAGGTTTTATTTTCCGGCAGTCTTCGCGTGCCTTCTGTTCATGCCGCTCATGCACGCGATCGGTTCGTACTTCCTGTCACTGCCGAGTCCGTGATTGCCTCCGTCGACTATCCCGACGCGCGCGGGCCACGGCATCCTGGTCGGACAAATCCGCTATGCCATGAATCGCGGCAATCGACGGCATCCGGATCGAACGATAATCCGGACGCGTCATCGATGCTCTATCCCCTTACCTCACGCGATCCGCTCTTCCGACGCCGGATCGAACAGCACCGCCTTCGATACGTCGAACAGCAGCGACTGCGTCTGCCCCGGCTGCGGATTCGCCGCCGGATGCACGCGGCTCACGATCCGCTTGCCGTTCACCTGCGCGAACACGTGGGTGTCCGGGCCCGTCGGCTCGGTCACATCGACGCGCACGTCGACCGGCTGCAGCTTCGACGCCTCGCCGTTGTGCGCGCTGCGCGCATCGGTGATGCGCTCCGGGCGCAAGCCCAGGATCACCTCGCGGCCCACGTGCGACTTCAGCTTCGCCGCATCGAACGGCAGGTTCAGCGCGCTGCGCGCAAGCCCCGTATCGATCTCGAGCGCGATCCCGCTGCCCTGCTCGACCAGGCGGCCGTTGATGAAGTTCATCGGCGGCGCGCCGATGAAGCCGGCCACGAACAGGTTCGACGGCGAATCGTAGATTTCCTGCGGCGCGCCGAACTGCTGGACGACGCCGTCCTTCATCACCGCGATGCGATCGCCGAGCGTCATCGCCTCGATCTGGTCGTGCGTCACGTAGACGATCGTCGTGCCGAGGCGCTGGTGCAGCAGCTTGATTTCGGCGCGCATCTCGATGCGCAGCTTCGCGTCGAGGTTCGACAGCGGCTCGTCGAACAGGAACAGCGACGGATCGCGCGCGAGTGCGCGGCCCATCGCGACACGCTGGCGCTGGCCGCCCGACAGCTGGCCCGGCTTGCGGTCGAGCAGATGCTGGATCTGCAGCATCGACGACACGCGCTCGACGATCTGCTGTTGCTCGCTCTTCGGCACCTTGCGGATGTTCAGGCCGAACGAGATGTTCTCGCGCACCGTCATCGACGGATACAGCGCGTACGACTGGAACACCATCGCGATGTCGCGATCCTTCGGCGACAGATCGTTGACGACCTTGCCGTCGATGCAGATCTGGCCGCTCGTCACGGTCTCGAGGCCGGCGATCATGTTGAGCAGCGTCGACTTCCCGCAGCCCGACCCGCCGACCAGGATCAGGAATTGACCGTCCTCGATCTCGATGTCGACACCCTTCAGGACCGGCACCCCGTTCGGGTAGGTCTTGTACACGTCACGGATGGAAAGGCTTGCCATGCTGTGAATCCTCTGTCTCGTCTCGCGCGGCGCACGCAGGCGCCGCGTCGGGTTCGTTTCGATGCGCCGCGCGTCGAGCGCGGCCGGTTCGTCGTATCGGATGAAGCCGCGCTTACCCCTTCACCGCGCCCGCCGTGAGCCCGCGCACGAAGTAGCGGCCGGCGACCACGTAGACGAGCAGCGTCGGCAGCGCGGCGATGATCGCGCCGGCCATGTCGACGTTGTATTCCTTCACGCCCGTCGACGTGTTGACGAGGTTGTTCAGCGCGACCGTGATCGGCATCGAGTCGACGCCGGAGAACACGATCCCGAACAGGAAGTCGTTCCAGATCTGCGTGAATTGCCAGATCAGGCACACCATGAAGATCGGCAGCGACACGGGCAGCAGGATCTTCGTGAAGATCGTGAAGAACCCCGCGCCGTCGATGCGCGCGGCCTTCACGAGTTCGGCCGGCACGCTCACGTAGAAGTTGCGGAAGAACATCGTCGTGAACGCGATCCCGTACACGACGTGCACGAACACCAGGCCCGGAATCGTGTTCGCGAGGCCGAGCATCCCCTGCAGGCGCGCCATCGGCAGCAGGATCACCTGGAACGGGATGAAGCAGCCGACCAGCATCATCGTGAACAGCGCGTCCGCGCCGCGAAAGCGCCAGTGCGTGAGCACGTAGCCGTTGAACGCGCCGATCAGCGACGAGATCAGCACCGCCGGAATCACCATCTGCAGCGAGTTCAGGAAGAACGGCTTCATCCCGTCGCAGCGCACGCCGGTACACGCGCCGCTCCACGCCTTGATCCACGGGTCGAAGGTCCAATGCGTCGGCGGCGTCAGCAGGTTGCCGGTGCGCAGCTGGTCGAGGTCCTTGAACGACGTCGACAGCATCACGTAGATCGGGAACAGGAAATACAGCGCGAACAGGATCAGCGCCGCATAGATCACTGCCCGGCTGATCGTCACTTTAGGCTGCATTGCGGGTGCTCCTCGATTCCATATACATCAGCGGCACCAGCACCGCGACCACGGTCGCGAGCATCATCACCGACGACGCCGCGCCGAGCCCGAGCTGGCCGCGGTTGAACGAAAACGTGTACATGAACATGGCCGGCAGCGACGACG
Organism: Burkholderia sp. 22313; assembly: GCF_052045245.1. Taxonomy (NCBI): domain Bacteria; kingdom Pseudomonadati; phylum Pseudomonadota; class Betaproteobacteria; order Burkholderiales; family Burkholderiaceae; genus Burkholderia; species Burkholderia sp. 22313. Next base: position 33,993 of record NZ_JBQEON010000039.1, on the reverse strand, counting down.
ACGTGCCGGGGCCGCCCGCCGTCAGTGCGACGACCAGGTCGAAGGTCTTGATCGTGATGTGGCAGAGAATCAGCAGCACGGAGAAGAACACCGGGCGCATGCTCGGGATCACGATCTTGCGGTAGATGGTCGGCAGCGTCGCGCCGTCGACCTGCGCGGCCTTGAAGATCTCGCCGTCGACGCCGCGCAGCCCCGCGAGGAACAGCGCCATCACGAAGCCGGTCGACTGCCACACGGCGGCGATCACGATACAGAAGATCGCCTTGTCCGGATCGTCGAGCCAGCCGAACGAGAAGCTCGCCCAGCCCCAGTCGTGCATCACCTTCTCCAGGCCGAGGCCCGGGTTGAGGATCCACTGCCACGCGGTGCCGGTGACGATGAACGACAGCGCCATCGGATACAGGAAGATCGCGCGCAGCGCGCCTTCGCTGCGGATCTTCTGGTCGAGCAGGATCGCCAGGAACAAGCCGAGCGCGACACAGATCACGATGAACGGAATCCCGAACCAGCCGAGGTTCGCGGCGGAAGTCCACCACACGTCGTTCTGGAACAGGTCGGAATAACGGCCGAAGCCGTCGAATTCGTAGTTGGGCAACAGCCGCGAGTTGGTCAGCGACAGATAACCGGTAATCAGGATGAAGCCGTAGATGAACACCACGGCGATCGCGAGGCTCGGCGCGAGCACGAGCTTCGGAATCCAGCGATCGGCGAAGGCCGACATCGGCGACGTGCGCCGTGCGGCGGCAGCGCCGGATCCGTTTCCGCTAAGAGGGGCAGCCACTTGATTCGACTCCTGGAACGAGGGCGACGCAGGCCGGGCCGGCGCCGGGTACGGCGCGGGCCCGCAGGCGAGCCCGTTTGCAGCACATGCAAAAACGCCCGGCCGATGGTGCGTGTCCGGCCGGGCGCCTGTCGCGCTTTACTTCACCTTCGCGGCTTTCGCGAGCGCGGCGACCGCGCTCTTCGAATCCTGCTGCGAGTTCATGAACTTCGTCACGACGTCGGTGATCGCGCCGGCCGTTGCATCGCCCTGCGCCATCCCGTGCGCGAGCGACGGCACGAAGCCGCCCGACTTGATCGCGGTCTGCTCGTCGGCGTACGACTTCTTCGCGCAGTCGTCGAACTTGTCCATCTTCACGCCGAGGCGCACGGGCACCGAGCCCTTCAGCAGGCTGAACTGCTCCTGGAAGTCCGGCGTCATGATCGTCTTCGCGAGCGCGAGCTGGCCCGGCGTCGCATTCTTGTTGCCCTTCTGCTGGAAGAACACGAACGAGTCGACGTTGAACGTGTACGAATTCGCGGTGCCCGGCACCGGCGCGCAGATGTAGTCCTTGCCCGACTTCTTGCCGGCGTTCTCGAATTCGCCCTTCGCCCAGTCGCCCATGAACTGCATGCCGGCCTTGCCGTTGATCACCATCGCGGTCGCGAGGTTCCAGTCGCGGCCGTTGCGGCCGGTGTCGAAGTAGCCCTGGATCTTGCGCACGGTATCGAACACCGACAGCATCTGCGGCGACGTCAGCGTGGCCTGGTCGAGATCGACGAGCGCCTTCTTGTAGAACGCCGGACCCTGCGACAGCACGACGTCTTCCCACAGCGTCAGGTCCTGCCACGGCTGGCCGCCCATCGCGACCGGCTGGATGCCCGCGGCCTTCAGCTTGTCGGCCACCGCGAAGAATTCGGGCCAGGTGGCCGGCACCTTCGCGCCGACCTTGTCGAGCGCGGCCTTGTTGATATAGAGCCAGTTCACGCGATGCACCGAGAACGGCGCGGCGACGGTATGGCCCTTGTACTTGATGATCTTGTCGATTTCCGGCGGAAGGTTCTGCTTCCAGTCGCCGGCGACGGCATCGACGTTGACGAGCACGCCCTGGTCGGCCCAGTCCTGGATCAGCGGGCCCTTGATCTGCGCGGCCGACGGTGCGTCGCCGCTGATCACCTTGGTCTTGAGCGCGGTCATGGCCGCCGCGCCCGCGCCGCCCGCGACCGCGAAGTCCTTCCACACGTAGCCCTGCTTCTGCAGGTCGTCCTTCAGCACGCCGACGGCCTTCGACTCGCCGCCCGAGGTCCACCAGTGCAGCACCGTAACGTTCTCGGCCGCCTGCGCCGCCACGGCGCCAGCCATCAGACCCGCGGCGCAGAGCGCGCCCATGATCGAGCGAACTTTCATTACTTATCTCCTCCAGACTGAATCAACTCGTTAAGTTCCCGGACAGGGAACCGGCTTCTTGATAAACGACGGGGAAATCGAGCCGCGGGACGCATGCAGCGTACGGGGCCGATGACCGGCCGGGCTCTTACAGAAAGCGTGAATCGAGATTCAACGGTGTGTCTCCTCTTTGTGTTTCTGGCCCGCCGCGATGCCGCGGCACGAGCCCGGGGCGACGGCGCGCGGACGATGCGCACCGTCAATGTCCGATAACATTCGGCACAAGGCGTTCCCGAAGGCGAAGCTCGCGCAGTTCATCGACCGCACTTCTTTTTTTCTTCACCCAGGTGCTACCCCTTGCGGCGGATTGTAGTTAAACTACAATTCAGTGTCAAAAATATTTTTATCGCACTACGGATCGCTTCCCAGCACCCCAACCGGCGGAGACACATGCATACCGATTCCAGCTTTACCTTCGTACTTTTCGGCGGCACCGGCGACCTGTCGATGCGCAAGATCCTGCCCGCGCTGTTCGAAGCGCACCGCGGCAACATGCTCGCGGAAAGCGGCAGGATCGTGGCCGTCGCGCGGCACGAATCGGATCGGGCCCACTATCTCGAGTGGGTCGACACGCACGTGAAGCCGCATGCGGCGAAGGCGGCCGGCAAGGCATTCGACGAAAGCGCGTGGAAATCCTTCCTCGAGCGCATCGAATACGTGAAGCTCGACCTCGGCCGCGCGGAAGACTACGTCGTGCTGCGCGATGCGGTCGCGCAACTGCCCGGCATCCGCGTGTTCTATCTCGCGACGGGGCCGTCGCTGTTCGTGCCGATCTGCAAGGCGCTGGCGTCGGTCGGCCTGAACGAAGGCGCGCGCATCGTGCTCGAAAAGCCGCTCGGCTACGACCTGAAGTCGTCGAATGCGATCAACGACGCCGTGGGCGAGATCTTCGCCGAAGGCCAGATCTACCGGATCGACCACTACCTCGGGAAAGAGCCGGTACAGAACCTGCTCGCGCTGCGCTTCGGCAATGCGCTGTTCGAGCCGCTGTGGCGCCGCGAATGGGTCGAGAGCATCCAGATCACGATCGCCGAGGAACTCGGCGTCGAGGCGCGCGGCGATTTCTACGACAATACGGGCGCGCTGCGCGACATGGTGCAGAACCACCTGCTGCAGTTGCTGTCGATCGTCGCGATGGAGCCGCCGCATTCGATGGACTCCGACTCGGTGCGCGACGAAAAGCTGCGCGTGCTGCGTGCGCTGAAGCCCGTCGATCCGCGCGACATCGGCAAGGTCGCGGTGCGCGGCCAGTATCATGCGGGCGTGATCAAGGGCGCGCAGGTGCCGGCCTACGCCACCGAACCGGGCGTCAAGCCCGACAGCCAGACCGAAACCTTCGTCGCGCTGAAGGTCGAGATCGAGAACTGGCGCTGGGCCGGCGTGCCGTTCTTCCTGCGCACCGGCAAGCGTCTCGCCGACCGCGTCGCGGAGATCGTCGTCAACTTCCGCGCGGTGCCGCACTCGGCGCTCGGGGCCTCCGCGTTGCGCGCCGGTGCGAACCGCCTCGTGATCCGGCTGCAGCCGAACGAGACGATTCGCCTCTACTGCCTCGCGAAGCAACCCGGCGAAGGGATGAACCTCGCGAGCGTGCACCTCGACCTCGCGTTCGACCAGTTCTTCAAGGAAGGGCAGATGGAGGCGTACCAGCGCCTGCTGCTCGACGTGATCAACGGCCGCCTCGCCCTCTTCGTGCGCCGCGACGAGCAGGAAGCCGCATGGCGCTGGGTCGAGCCGATCCTGAACGAATGGGCGCGCTCGCTGAAGCCGGCGAAGCCGTATGCGGCGGGCACGTGGGGGCCGGCCGCGGCGAGTGCGATGCTCGCGCAGCACGGCACCTGCTGGCTCGAAGAAGAAAACTGATGCAACCCGTTGCCGTGCGCCCACGCGCGCGGCAACGTGCCCCATGATTCGCACGAATTGAACAGACAAAGCAGTCCGGAGGAGATGTGATCGAGATCCACGCTTTCGACACCCAGGAAGCGCAAAGCGAAGCGCTCGCGCGCGCCGTCGGCGATGCGCTGCGCGCCGCGCTCGGCGGCCCCGCGCGCCCGACGCTCGCGGTGTCCGGCGGCACGAGCCCGCGCCCGTTCCTGCACACGCTGTCGCACGCGGCGCTCGACTGGGCCGGCGTCGACGTCACGCTGGTCGACGACCGCTGGGTGCCGGAAGACGACGCGGCCAGCAACGCGCACCTCGTGCGCGACACGCTGCTGCAACACGCGGCGGCCCCTGCCCGCTTCCTGCCGCTCGTCGACACGCGCGTGCCGCTCGACGCGCACGTCGCCGCGCTGAACGCGAACGCCGACTACCGCGTGCCGAGCGTCGCGGTGCTCGGCATGGGCGAGGACGGCCACACCGCGTCGATCTTCGCGGACGCGCCCGAATGGGACCACGCGATCACGACGCCCGAACGCTTCGTCGCCGTGCATCCCGGCGCCGCGCCGCATGCGCGCGTGAGCTATTCGCTCGATGCGTTGAAGCGCGTCGACCGGCTCTTCCTGCTGATCGCGGGCAGCCGCAAACGCGACGTGCTCGATGCCGCCGCCGCCACGCTGCAGAAGAACGCGATTTCCCAACTGGCCAACGACAAGGGGACCCAGCTCGATGTCTACTGGTGCGCAAAGTAAGGTTGTCGTCGCGGGCCAGCATGCCGACGGCCCGCGCCTGCTCGCGGACGTCGGCGGCACCAACGCGCGTTTCGCGCTGGAAACCGGCCCCGGCGAGATCACGCAGATTCGCGTTTATCCCGGCGCCGACTATCCGACGCTCACCGACGCGATCCGCAAATATCTGAAGGACGTGAAGATCGCCCGCGTGAATCACGCGGCGATCGCGATCGCGAACCCGGTCGACGGCGACCAGGTCACGATGACCAATCACGACTGGACCTTCTCGATCGAGGCCACGCGCCGCGCGCTCGGCTTCGACACGCTGCTGGTCGTCAACGACTTCACCGCGCTCGCGATGGCGCTGCCCGGCCTCACCGATGCGCAACGCGTGCAGATCGGCGGCGGCGCGCGCCGCCAGAACAGCGTGATCGGGCTGCTCGGGCCCGGCACCGGGCTCGGCGTGTCCGGCCTGATTCCGGCGGACGACCGCTGGATCGCGCTCGGCAGCGAAGGCGGTCACGCATCGTTCGCGCCGCAAGACGAGCGCGAGGATCTCGTGCTGCAGTACGCGCGCAAGAAGGTTCCGCACGTATCGTTCGAGCGCGTGTGCGCCGGCCCCGGCATGGAAATCATCTATCGCGCGCTCGCCGCGCGCGACAAGAAGCGCGTCGCCGCGACCGTCGACACGGTCGAGATCGTCGAGCGCGCGCATGCAGGCGACGCGCTCGCGCTCGAGACGGTCGAATGCTTCTGCGGGATTCTCGGTTCGTTCGCGGGCAGCGTCGCGCTGACGCTCGGCGCGCTCGGCGGCGTCTACATCGGCGGCGGCGTCGCACTGAAGCTCGGCGAACTGTTCACACGCTCGTCGTTCCGCGCGCGCTTCGAGGCGAAGGGCCGCTTCACGCACTATCTGGAGAACATTCCGACCTACCTGATCACCGCCGAATATCCGGCGTTCCTCGGCGTGTCGGCGATTCTCGCGGAGCAGTTGTCGAACCGCTCGGGCGGCGCGTCGTCGGCCGTGTTCGAGCGGATCCGCCAGATGCGCGACGCGCTCACGCCGGCCGAGCGCCGCGTCGCCGATCTCGCGCTGAACCATCCGCGCTCGATCATCAACGACCCGATCGTCGACATCGCGCGCAAGGCGGACGTGAGCCAGCCGACGGTGATCCGCTTCTGCCGCTCGCTCGGCTGCCAGGGGCTGTCCGACTTCAAGCTGAAGCTCGCGACCGGCCTCACCGGCACGATCCCGATGAGCCACAGCCAGGTGCATCTCGGCGACACGGCCACCGACTTCGGCGCGAAGGTGCTCGACAACACCGTGTCCGCGATCCTGCAGCTGCGCGAACACCTGAACTTCGAGCACGTCGAGAACGCGATCGAGATCCTGAGCGGTGCGCGCCGCATCGAATTCTACGGGCTCGGCAACTCGAACATCGTCGCGCAGGACGCGCACTACAAGTTCTTCCGCTTCGGTATTCCGACGATCGCGTACGGTGACCTGTACATGCAGGCCGCCTCGGCCGCGCTGCTCGGCAAGGGCGACGTGATCGTCGCGGTGTCGAAGTCGGGGCGCGCGCCCGAGCTGCTGCGCGTGCTGGATGTCGCGATGCAGGCCGGCGCGAAGGTGATCGCGATCACGTCGAGCAACACGCCGCTCGCGAAGCGCGCGACCGTCGCGCTCGAGACCGATCACATCGAGATGCGCGAATCGCAGCTGTCGATGATCTCGCGGATCCTGCATCTGCTGATGATCGACATCCTCGCGGTCGGCGTCGCGATCCGCCGCGCGTCGACGAACGGCGAGCTGCCGGAGGCCGTCGCGCAGGCGCGCGCGCGGGCGAGCGACGACGAAACGGCCGACGTGCTCGACTGGCTGAGCCACGGCGCGTCGCCGGCGGCGAAGGATGTCGCGCGGGACTGACGCGCGGCGCGGCGACGGCCGCTTTCGGTGCCCCAACGAAAAACGCCACCGGCGCATCGCGCCCGGTGGCGTTGTTCATTCCGTGACCCGGCTGGCGGTTCAGGCGCCCGCTTTCACCGGACGGCCGTGCCAGCGCAGCACGAGGTAGCGCCCGGCGAAACACAGCACGCCCGACACGCCGATCGTCACGCCCATCGCGAACGGCGTGCCGTCAGCGAGTGCGCCGATCGCGACGCTCGCGAGCGCGCCGAGCGCGAGCTGCATCGCGCCGAACACGGCCGCCGATGCGCCCGCGTTGTGCGGATAGCGGTGCATCAGGTCGGTCGTGCAGTTGGCCGACAGGATCCCGACCACGCCGACCACGAAGAACAGGCATACGACGATCGACCACAGCCCGCCCCACCCCGTCAGCGCGACGAGCGCGACCGCGAGCGACGCGATGGCGCTCACGAGCGACGCGGCCGCGATGAGGCGCAGCGACCCGATGCGGCCGACGAGGCGCGTGTTCGCGAAGTTGCCGATCATGATCCCGACGACGTTCAGGCCGAACAGCAGCCCGTAGTGTTGCGGCGACACGTGGAAATACTCGATGTACACGAACGGCGTCGCGGTGATGTACGAGAACATGGCCGCGAACGCCATCCCGCCGCACAGCATGTGCCCCCACGCGACCGGATCGGACAGGATGCGCCCGTACGATGCGAACGACGCGAGCACGGCCGCGCTCTTGCGCCGCTCCTTCGGCCAGGTTTCGGGCACGCGCAGGTACGCGGTCGCCGCGCACAGCGCGCCGAATGCGGCCAGCACGACGAACACGCCGCGCCAGCCGGCGAAGCGCAGGATCTGGCCGCCGATCAGCGGCGCAAGCAGCGGCCCGACCGCGGTGACGATCGCGACCATCGACAGCACCTTCGCCGCGTCGGTCGGTTCGTGCGCGTCGCGCGCGATCGCGCGGGCGAGCACCGACGCGGCGCCCGCGCCGAGCGCCTGCAGGAAGCGCACGAGGATCAGCATGTCGATCGAGCTCGCCACGAAGCAGCCGATGCTCGCGAGCGTGAACAGCGCGATGCCGCCGAGCAGCACCGGGCGGCGGCCCCACGTGTCGGACAGCGGGCCGTACAGCAGCATGCCGATCGAGAAGCCGGCCATGAAGCTCGTCAGCGTGCGCTGCGCGGCGCCGGGGCTCACCGAGAAACCGGCGGCGATCGACGGCAGGCTCGGCAGGTACATGTCGGTGGCGATCGGCCCGCAGGCGGCGAGCGCGCCGAGCAACAGGATCAGCCGGGCATCGGGCCGGCGCCGGACGGCGTGGGACATGGGTATCCGGAAAGGAAAGCCCGCGCGCATCGGGGCGCGTGTGGCTGTGAAGACGGGAGGCTGCGCCGCGGACGACGCTCAGGCCCATGATTGTACGCGCAACCTTTTCGCGTTTCCCGGCCGCGCGTCGCGCGGGGTCGCGGGCGGATTCGATTAAGCTTGCTGGCGCGCCGCCTTCTTGTCTGACCAATCAACCGATTCCACGCACGATCGAACCCATGACCGCCTTCCTGCTGATCTGGAGCCCCAAGAAATGGCCGTGGCCCGACCTGCCCGACGTCGCCGCGCGCGTGAAGGCCGGCGAGGCCGTGCACGACGTATGGGGCTGCGGCTTCGCACGCGGGATCCTGCCCGGCGACCGTGTGTTCCTGCATCGCGTCGCGAAGGAGCCGAAGGGCGTGTTCGGCTCCGGCTACGTGACGCGCGCGCCGTACGAGGTGCCCGATCCGTCGACGAAACGCGGCTACCGGCTGTGCATCGACTTCGTCTACGACTGGCTGGTCGACGCCCACCAGGACGTCGTGATCCCGCGCGACGCGCTGCGCGTGCATCCGTACTCGGTGCAGACCTGGGATGCGCAGACCTCCGGCACGTCGATCAAGCCGATGGTCGAGGGCCCGCTGGAGAAGCGCTGGGCCGAGCTGACCGGCAAGCGCAAGCCGCCGCCCTTGCCGGATCGATAACGGGGCCGAATCACCCCTTCCTGCCCGGCCCTGGGCAATCCCCGACGCGCCGAAAGGCCGCAGAACCGGCCGCGGGCCCGCCGGGCGCGTCTCTTGTACAATCGGACGATCGCTCCGCCCAGGCGCCGCGGCCCGTGCACAGGCCCCCGCGCCGTTCTCTCGCAGGTTTCGCTCATGTCCAACAATCAGATCCTTTTCGAACGCGCCCAGAAGACCATTCCGGGCGGTGTCAACTCGCCGGTCCGCGCGTTCCGTTCCGTCGGCGGCACGCCGCGTTTCGTGTCGCGCGCCCAGGGCCCGTATTTCTGGGATGCCGACGGCAAGCAGTACATCGACTACATCGGCTCGTGGGGCCCGATGATCGTCGGCCACGTCCATCCCGAAGTCCTGTCGGCCGTGCAGAACGTGCTCGCCGACGGCTTCTCGTTCGGCGCGCCGACCGAGGCCGAGATCGAGATCGCCGAGGAAATCTGCAAGCTCGTGCCGTCGATCGAACAGGTACGGATGGTGTCGAGCGGCACCGAGGCCACGATGAGCGCGCTGCGTCTCGCGCGCGGCTTCACGGGCCGCAGCCGCATCGTCAAGTTCGAGGGCTGCTACCACGGCCACGCGGACAGCCTGCTGGTCAAGGCCGGCTCGGGCCTGCTGACGTTCGGCAACCCGACGTCGGCCGGCGTGCCCGCCGACATCGCGAAGCACACGACCGTCCTCGAATACAACAACGTCGCCGCGCTGGAAGAAGCGTTCGGTGCGTTCGGCGACGAGATCGCCGCCGTGATCGTCGAGCCCGTCGCGGGCAACATGAACCTCGTGCGCGGCACGCCGGAATTCCTGAACGCGCTGCGCGCGCTGTGCACGAAGCACGGCGCCGTGCTGATCTTCGACGAGGTGATGTGCGGTTTCCGCGTTGCCCTCGGCGGCGCGCAGGCGCACTACGGGATCGCGGCCGACCTCACCTGCCTCGGCAAGGTGATCGGCGGCGGGATGCCGGCTGCCGCGTTCGGCGGCCGCCGCGACATCATGGCCCACCTCGCGCCGCTCGGCGGCGTGTACCAGGCCGGCACGCTGTCGGGCAACCCGATCGCGGTCGCCGCGGGCCTGAAAACGCTGCAGCTGATCCAGGCGCCCGGCTTCTACGACGCGCTCACCGCGCAGACGAAGTGCCTCGCCGACGGCCTCGCGGCCGAAGCGCGCGCGGCCGGCGTGCCGTTCGCGGCCGATTCGATCGGCGCGATGTTCGGCCTGTACTTCGCCGAGCGCGTGCCGACCAGCTTCGCGGAAGTCACGAAGAGCGACACCGAGCGCTTCAACCGCTTCTTCCACCTGATGCTCGACGAAGGCGTGTACTTCGCGCCGTCCGCGTACGAGGCCGGCTTCGTGTCGAGCACGCACGACGACGCGGTGATCGACGCGACGCTCGCGGCCGCCCGCCGCGCATTCGCGGCGCTGACCGCCTGACCCGGGTCCGCGCGCATGTTCTCGGATACCGATTTCGCCCACATGCAGCGCGCGCTCACGCTCGCGGCGCGTGGCATGTATACGACCGCGCCGAACCCGCGCGTCGGCTGCGTGATCGTCAAGGACGGCCACGTGATCGGCGAAGGCTTCACGCAGCCGGCCGGCCAGGATCACGCGGAAGTGCAGGCGCTGAAGGACGCGCGCGCGCGCGGCCATGACGTCGCCGGCTCCACCGTCTACGTGACGCTCGAACCGTGCAGCCACTTCGGCCGCACGCCGCCGTGCGCGAACGCGCTGATCGACGCGCGCGTCGCGAAGGTCGTCGCGGCGATGGAAGACCCGAACCCGCAGGTGTCGGGGCGCGGCCTCGGGATGCTGCGCGATGCGGGCATCGACGTGCGCTGCGGGCTGCTCGCGAACGAAGCGGGCGAACTGAACGTCGGCTTCGTGTCGCGCATGACGCGCGGCCGCCCGTGGGTGCGGATGAAGACGGCCGCGTCGCTCGACGCGCGCACCGCGCTGCCGTCCGGCGAAAGCCAGTGGATCACCGGCGAGGCCGCGCGCCTCGACGGCCACGCATGGCGTGCGCGCGCATGCGCGATCCTCACCGGAATCGGCACGGTGCGCGAGGACAACCCGCAGCTGACCGTGCGCGGCATCGACACGCCGCGCCAGCCGCAGCGCGTGCTGATCGACAGCCGCCTCGACCTGCCGCTCGACGCGCGCCTGCTCGAAGGCGCACCGCTGCTGATCTTCTGCGGCCGGCTCGACGCCGGCGGCGAAATGCGCGCGAACGTGCTGAAGTCGCGCGGCGCGGAAATCGTGCCGCTCGCGAATGCGCACGGCAAGGTCGACCTGCCCGCGATGCTGGCGGAGCTCGGCGCGCGGGGCGTCAACGAGCTGCACGTCGAGGCCGGCCACAAGCTGAACGGCTCGCTGTTGCGCGAGCAATGCGTCGACGAGCTGCTCGTCTATCTCGCGCCGAGCCTGCTCGGCAGCGACGCGGCCGGCATGTTCGACCTCGCCGCGCCGGCGAGCCTCGACGCCCGCACGCGGCTCGCGTTCCACAGCGTCGAGCGGATCGGCGACGATCTGCGGATCCTGGCGCGTATCGCGCCGCCCCCCGCCACCCACTGAACGGAATCGTCACGATGTTTACCGGCATTGTCGCGGCCGTCGGCCGCATCGAATCGATCCACCCGCTCGGCACGTCGCCCGACGCGGGCGTGCGCCTGACCGTGCAGGCCGGCGGGCTCGACCTCGCCGATGTCGCGCTCGGCGACAGCATCGCGATCCAGGGCGCGTGCATGACGGTCATCGAAAAGACCGCGACCGGCTTCGACGTCGACGTGTCGCGCGAGAGCCTGAACCGGACGGTCGGCCTCGCGCAGCCCGGCGAGGTCAACCTCGAGAAGGCGCTGCGCGCGCACGACCGCCTCGGCGGGCATATCGTGTCGGGCCACGTCGACGGTCTCGGCACCGTGACGCGCTTCGCGCCGGTCGGCGAATCGCACGAGTTGCGGGTCGTCGCGCCGCGCGAACTCGGCCGCTATCTCGCGTACAAGGGCTCGATCACGGTCAACGGCGTGAGCCTGACCGTCAACACGGTCGACGACCGCGCGGACGGCTGCGAATTCTCGATCAACCTGATCCCGCATACGGTCGAGGTCACGACGCTGCGGCACGTGAAGGCCGGCGACAAGGTCAACCTCGAAATCGACATGATTGCGCGGTACGTCGAGCGGATGATGTCGGCCTCGCAGGGCGTGCATCAGGACTGATCGGCCGCTCCGCCCCTGGGGATGGAATCGCTACCGGCGGCCCGGCACCTGGCCTGACGGCCAACGATGCGCACGGGCCGCCCCGTCGCGCTAAGATGCAACGGCGGCGGATTTGGCGCCGCGACGCACGGCGCGCCGCGTACCAACTGCCCTCTTTTCCACCAGGAGTCGTCCCATGTCCATCTCGATGTACCAGGCTTCGCTGCCGGTCCTGATCCGCGGCCTCACCAACCTGCAGCACATCCTCGGCAAGGCGCAGGCGCATGCCGCCGAGAAGCAGATCGACCCGTCGGTGTTCATCGGCGCACGCCTCTATCCGGACATGCTGCCGCTCGTCCGCCAGGTCTACATCGCGACCGACACCGCCAAGGGCTGCGCCGCGCGGCTCGCCGGCGCGGACATCCCGAGCTACCCCGACGTCGAACAAACGTTCGACGAGCTGCATGCGCGCATCCAGAAGACGATCGACTATCTGAAGGGCTTCGACGCCGCGCAGATCGACGGCAGCGAAGCGCGCCAGATCGTGCTCAAGATGCGCGTCGGCCCGATCGAGTTCACCGGGCAGTCGTACCTGCTGAACTTCGTGCTGCCCAACTTCTTCTTCCACGTGACGACCGCGTACGACATCCTCCGCCACAGCGGTGTCGAACTCGGCAAGCTCGATTACCTCGGCGGCCGCAACGACCACGCGTGACGCTCGGCCAGACTCGGGCCGCCCCGTGGCCGCCCGCGCGCGGGCAGGCCGCGGCGGCCCGGGCAGGCCTGCGTCACGGGCCGGCCGCACCGCCTTCCGGCAGGCTCGCCGGCCGCACGCGGCCGGTGCCAGCCGAAACGCGGTCCGGCTGGCGTAAAATACGCACTTTCCTCTTTCTCGCCCCCTTATGACGCTCGCCTCCACGCTCGACATCATCGCGGAGTTGAAAGCCGGCCGGATGGTGATCCTGGTCGACGAAGAAGACCGCGAAAACGAAGGCGACCTCGTGATCGCCGCCGAATTCGTCACGCCGGAAGCGATCAACTTCATGGCCAAGTACGGCCGCGGCCTGATTTGTCTGACCTTGACGCAGGAACGCTGCAAGCAGCTGCACCTGCCGCTGATGACCCACCGCAACGGCACGCAGTACGGCACCGCGTTCACGGTCAGCATCGAAGCGGCCGAAGGCGTGACGACCGGCATCTCGGCCGCCGACCGGGCGCATACGATCGCCACGGCGGTCGCGCACGACGTGCGCCCCGAGCACATCGTGCAGCCGGGCCACGTGTTCCCGATCATGGCCCAGCCGGGCGGCGTGCTCGTGCGCGCCGGCCATACCGAGGCCGGCTGCGACTTCACCGCGCTCGCCGGGCTGACGCCGGCCGCGGTGATCTGCGAAGTCATCAAGGACGACGGCACGATGGCGCGCCTGCCCGACCTGCTCGAGTTCGCGAAGGAACACGATCTGAAGATCGGCACGATCGCCGACCTGATCCAGTACCGCAGCCGCACCGAATCGATCATCGAGCGGATCGCCGAGCGCACGATGCAGACTGCGCACGGTACGTTCCGCGCGGTGCTGTACCGCGACCAGCCGAGCGGCTCGCCGCACATCGCGCTGGTACGCGGCACGCTGTCGCCCGACGTCGATACGCCGGTGCGCGTGCACGAGCCGCTGTCGGTCCTCGACCTGCTCGAGACGAGCATCTCGACCCACTCGTGGACGCTCGACGCGGCGATGCGCGAAATCGCGGAACGCGACCTCGGCGTGATCGTGCTGCTCAACTGCGGCGACACGAAGGAACATCTGATCGACGTCTTCAAGGCGTTCGACGAGGAAGAAAGGGCCGCTGCGCTGAAGCGTCGGCCGGTCGATTTCAAGACGTTCGGCATCGGCGCGCAGATCCTGCGCGATGTCGGCGTCGGCAAGATGCAGGTGCTGTCGAATCCGCGCAAGCTGGGCAGCATGTCCGGCTACGGCCTCGAAGTCACGGGCTTCATTCCGATGCCCGGCGCAGAAGCCAAGTCCTGCCCGGCGCCCCACGCGTAACCCGCCACGGCGCTTTCGCCCAATAACCGTTCATCCACACCACGGACCAGATCATGGAAATCGGACAATACCAACCGAATCTCGAAGGCGACGGCCTGCGTATCGGCATCGTGCAATCCCGCTTCAACGAACCCGTCTGCAACGGCCTCGCCGATGCATGCGTCGAAGAACTCGAGCGCCTCGGCGTCTCCGGTGAAGACGTGCTGCTCGTGTCGGTGCCCGGCGCGCTGGAAATCCCGCTCGCGCTGCAAAAGCTCGCGGAAAGCGGCCAGTTCGACGCACTGATCGCGCTCGGCGCGGTGATCCGCGGCGAGACGTACCACTTCGAACTTGTGTCGAACGAAAGCGGCGCGGGCATCACCCGCATCGGCCTCGACTTCAACCTGCCGATCGCGAACGCGGTCCTGACGACCGAAAACGACGAGCAGGCCGTCGCGCGCATGACCGAAAAGGGTCGTGACGCCGCACGCGTCGCGGTCGAGATGGCCAACCTGACGATGGCCCTCGACCAGCTCGGCGACGAGGACGAAGAAGAAGACGAAGACGACGAAGAGGAGCGCGCATGAAGAAGAGCGCCCGCCGACAATCGCGCGAGCTAGCGACGCAGGGCCTGTATCAGTGGCTGCTGTCGAACGCGGCCTCCGGCGAGATCGACGCGCAACTGCGCGGCGCGCTCGGTTACGACAAGGCCGACAAGGAACTGCTCGACGCGATCCTGCACGGCGTGATTCGCGAGCATGCGACGCTCGTCGAAGCTCTCACGCCGTCGCTGGACCGTCCGGTCGACCAGCTGTCGCCGGTCGAACGCGCCGTGCTGCTGATCGCGACGTTCGAGCTCACGCATCATGTCGAAACGCCGTATCGCGTGATCATCAACGAAGCCGTCGAACTCGCGAAGACGTTCGGCGGCTCCGACGGCTACAAGTACGTCAACGGCGTACTCGACAAGCTCGCCGCGAAGCTGCGCCCCGCTGAAACGCAGGCGCGCCGCAACGGCTGATCGACGTGTATCGACGGGCGCGCAAGCGCCCGTTTTTCGTTTTCCTTCCGCTCTCCACTCCG
Source organism: Burkholderia sp. 22313 (assembly GCF_052045245.1). Taxonomy (NCBI): domain Bacteria; kingdom Pseudomonadati; phylum Pseudomonadota; class Betaproteobacteria; order Burkholderiales; family Burkholderiaceae; genus Burkholderia; species Burkholderia sp. 22313. The sequence goes on along the minus strand of NZ_JBQEON010000039.1, from coordinate 18,929 downwards.
TCCGACCGATGAATACCACCGCCGATTCGCTCGTCACGCTCGCCGCACGCGTCGACGCGATCCAGCCCTTCTACGTGATGGAACTGATGAAGGAGGCACAGCGGCTCGAGTCCTCCGGGCGCGATGTTATCCACATGGGCATCGGCGAGCCGGATTTCACCGCACCGGAGCCCGTCGTCGAGGCGGCCGCGGCCGCATTGCGCCGCGGCGTCACGCAATACACGAGCGCGCTCGGCATCGCGCCGCTGCGCGAAGCGATCGCCGCGCACTACGCGCGCGCGTACGGCCTCACGATCAGCCCCGAGCGGATCATCGTGACGGCCGGCGCGTCGGCCGCGCTGCTGCTCGCGTGCCTGGCGCTCGTCGGCCGCGACGATGAAGTCTTGATGCCCGATCCGTCGTATCCGTGCAACCGGCACTTCGTCGCGGCGGCCGAAGGCCGCCCGGTGCTCGTGCCGAGCGGCCCGGAAGCCCGTTTCCAGCTCACCGCGGACGACGTCCGCACGCGCTGGGGCGACCGCACGCGCGGTGTGCTGCTCGCGTCACCGTCGAACCCGACCGGCACGTCGCTCGAGCCCGACGAGCTGAAGCGGATCGTCGAGGCCGTGCGCGCACGCGGCGGCTTCACGATCGTCGACGAGATCTACCAGGGGCTCAGCTACGACGCGGCACCCGTATCGGCGCTGTCGTACGGCGACGACGTCATCACCGTGAACAGCTTCTCGAAGTACTTCAGCATGACCGGCTGGCGGCTCGGCTGGCTGGTCGTGCCGCCCGCGCTCGTCGGCACCTTCGAAAAGCTGCAGCAGAACCTGTTCATCTGCCCGTCCGCGCTTGCGCAGCACGCGGCCCTCGCCTGCTTCGAACCGGCGGCACTCGACATCTACGAAGCGCGCCGCCTCGAATTCAAGCGTCGCCGCGACTTCATCGCGCCGGCGCTCGAGAAGCTCGGCTTCGCGGTGCCCGTGATGCCGGACGGCGCGTTCTACGTGTATGCGCAGTGCCGCGGCGTCGCCCATCCGGCGGCCGGCGACAGCGCAGCACTCACGCAGGCGATGTTGCACGACGCAGGTGTCGTGCTGGTGCCGGGCATGGACTTCGGCGTGCATGCCCCGCGCGACTATATCCGGCTGTCCTATGCGACCGCCTATGCGCGCCTCGAAGAGGCCGTCGAGCGGCTCGCGACGCTGTTCGGCCAGCACTGACGCCCGGTCTGCCCTTCCCCGGGGCGGCACACCAGGCCGTTGCGCCCCGCGCAAAACGAAAAAGGCACCCGGATCGGGTGCCTTTTTGCTTGGGTCCGGCCGAAACCGGATGGCCCGCGTGGTGTTACGCGCCGAGTTCCGAATGATCGGCGTGCGCCTGCTTCGCGGTGTCGACGCTCGCGTCGTCCTGCTGCGGCGCGCCCTTCGGCGCGGCAGCGGCCTTCGCGGCGATCGGCTGTGCGCTGTCGAGCGTCGCGTGTACGCGCTTCGCGCCGCCTGCCGCTGCCGTAACGGCGGCGGTGACGATCGGCTTCGACGGCTGGGCAGGCGCCTGCGGCGCGTTGACCGGCACGCTGCGGCCATGCGAGACGTCGCGCAGGCGGCCGCGTTCGGCCATGACCTTCGAGCCGTATGCGGTGTCGTCCGGGTTCGTCGAGCCGTTGTACAGGCGCAGGCCGTTCGCAAGCGAGCCGCCGCGGGCGATGCAGTCCTTCAGCACCAGCGCGCCGACCTGCAGGTTCGCGATCGGTTGCAGCGCGGTGTCGGTGCCGCCGAAATATTCGAACTTGTCGGAATGGACCTTCGACATGACCTGCATCAGGCCTTGTGCGCCGACGCCGCTTTCCGCGTACGGATTGAAACCCGACTCGATGGCCATCACGGACAGCAGCAGCAGCGGATCGAGGCCGACGTCGCGGCCGGTCTGGAAGGCGGCCTTGACGAGCTGCCCGAGCGGCTCCTGCGCGACCCGGTAACGGCGCGACAGGTAAGTGGCGACGAGCGCCTGTTCGCGGTTCGACGCGAGCGCACGATCGTCGCGCGCATCGGCCGGGACCCGCTGGGTCGGGATCAGTTTCGCGAGCGCGACGGGCGACGGGCCGTTACGGGCCGGATCGGACGCATCGTTCTGCGCGGCGGCTTCCGGTGCGACGTCGAGGCCGACGGCGAGCGCATCCGTTTCGGGGGCGTCTTCCTGCTGCGGCTGTACGCCGGCAGGCGCGAAATTCGGCAGCGGATGGCCGGTCAACAGACGCGCCGGACCGGCCTGCACGGCCGCGGATACGATCGGCATCAGCTTTGCGGCGATGTCCCCGCGCACGGTCGGCAACAGCCACAGGGCAAGCCCGACCGCGACAGCGAAACAACCGACAACGCTGAATAGATGGTGACTGACACGCGTCCCGCGACGCAGCATGTCGCGCACGAACTGCGCATGCTGCTCACTGGGACGCCACGATAACCAAGCGTTCATTCAGATCATCTCCCATGAACATGACTCGTGCGGCTCGCTCAGCTCGATGGCGAGACAGAATACGCGCCGCGGAATCACGACGCCGCACGCCTTGGTTGGGACGCGCAAGCATCGGGGAAACGGTATAAGTACCGTTCGAGGCCACGGTGTAAGAGGGCCGGCACCTTCGCACACTGGGCGAGGCGGGCATACGCGGTGGCACCCACGCAAAAAACCAGCGTCTCGTGGCGCTGGCTGGGACTACGACAAAGGCCGTCGAATACGCCGTGCAGGTTTCGGCGGACGGTGACGCGCTGCGTCAAAGATCGGTGATTGGCGGCTCGAAGCCTTTTACCCTGCAACCAATGTGAGCGGATTCTAGCAGGGTTTTATAGATCGTCAACACTATAAAACATCAAAATCATAACAAAAAGTAATTTTGAATCGCCCTTCAGTTCGCGAGCCCCCTGCCGTAGGGGCTTTGCGCGCGGTCGACCTTTTTCTCAGCCGGGCGTGCGCGCGGCGGGCCGGGTAAAATCGTCGGTCGATTCGGGGCCGCAGCCGGCCGCTGCGCCCGCTCATCGCTGCCCGCCCCGCGGGCAGCCCGGACCTTCTTCATGAAATACAAAGACTTACGCGATTTCATTCAGCGCCTCGAGGCGCTCGGCGAACTGCGGCGCGTCACGCAACCCGTGTCGCCCGTGCTCGAAATGACCGAGCTGTGCGACCGCGTGCTGCGTGCCGGCGGCCCGGCGCTGCTGTTCAACGCGCCGCCCGGCAATGCGTTCCCGGTGCTCGGCAACCTGTTCGGCACGCCGCGCCGCGTCGCGCTCGGGATGGGCGTCGATGCGGGCGACGACGCCGCGCTCGGCTCGCTGCGCGACCTCGGGCGGCTGCTGTCCGCGCTGAAGGAGCCGGATCCGCCGAAGAGCCTCAAGGATGCCGGCAAGCTGCTGTCGCTCGCGAAGGCCGTGTGGGACATGGCGCCAAAGTCGGTGTCGTCGCCGCCGTGCCAGGAGATCGTCTGGGAAGGCGCGGACGTCGACCTGAACAAGCTGCCGATCCAGACCTGCTGGCCCGGCGACGCGGGGCCGCTCGTCACGTGGGGCCTGACGGTCACGCGCGGGCCGAACAAGCCGCGCCAGAACCTCGGCATCTACCGTCAGCAGCTGATCGGCAGCAACAAGCTGATCATGCGCTGGCTCGCGCATCGCGGCGGCGCGCTCGACTTCCGCGAATTCGCGCTAAAGAACCCGGGCAAGCCGTATCCGGTCGCGGTCGTGCTCGGCGCGGATCCGGCCACGACGCTCGGCGCGGTGACGCCCGTGCCCGATTCGCTGTCCGAGTACCAGTTCGCCGGCCTGCTGCGCGGCAGCCGCACCGAGCTCGCGAAGTGCCTGACGCCGGGCGTCGACACGCTCCAGGTGCCCGCGCGCGCGGAGATCGTGCTCGAGGGCTTCATTTACCCGCAGGAGGGCACGCCCGCCCCTGCCCCGGCCGGCGCGCCGCCGCGTCCGGCCGGCAATGCGGCTGCCACGTACGAGCACGCGCTCGAAGGCCCGTACGGCGACCATACCGGCTACTACAACGAGCAGGAGTGGTTCCCGGTGTTCACCGTCGAGCGCATCACGATGCGCCGCGACGCGATCTATCACTCGACCTATACGGGCAAGCCGCCCGACGAGCCGGCCGTGCTCGGCGTCGCGCTGAACGAGGTGTTCGTGCCGCTGCTGCAGAAGCAGTTCGCCGAGATCACCGACTTCTACCTGCCGCCGGAAGGCTGCAGCTACCGGATGGCCATCGTCCAGATGAAGAAGAGCTACGCCGGCCATGCGAAGCGCGTGATGTTCGGCGTGTGGAGCTTCCTGCGGCAGTTCATGTATACGAAGTTCATCGTGGTCGTCGACGAGGACGTGAACATTCGCGACTGGAACGAGGTGATCTGGGCGATCACGACCCGCGTCGACCCCGTGCGCGACACCGTGATGGTCGACAGCACGCCGATCGACTATCTCGATTTCGCGTCGCCCGTCGCGGGTCTCGGCTCGAAGATGGGCCTCGACGCGACCAACAAGTGGCCTGGCGAGACGAACCGCGAATGGGGCCGCCCGATCGAGATGGACGCGGCCGTGAAGGCGCGCGTCGACCGGCTCTGGCAGGAGATCGGACTCTAGGCCCAAGCGGCCGGCAAGCGCCGCCCCGCGCTTCGAATGCATCCGCCCCACCCACGATGATGAGCTTTCCTCCCGCCTCGATGCTGTCCGACGGATTCTTCCTGTCGCTGTCGCTGTGCCTCGACATCGGCCTCGTCAACGTCGCGATGCTGTCGCTGACGCTGTCGCACGGCTTCCGGCCGGGCTTCTGGCTCGGCGTCGGCTCGTGCGTCGGCGATCTCGTCTACGCGGCGCTCGCGCTCGCGGGAATGGCCGTGCTGCTGCAATTCGAGGCCGTGCGCTGGATCGTGTGGATCGGCGGCGGTGCGGTGCTGCTGTTCCTCACGTGGAAGATGGCGCGCGAAGCGCTCGTGCCGGCCAGCGCGGCCGGCGACGGCGACTCGGACGACACGCCGCAGCCGCGAGCCAGCGCGCGACGCAGCTTCCTGCGCGGCATGCTGCTGGCGATGTCGTCGCCGAGCGCGATCCTGTGGTTCGCGGCGGTCGGCGGCGCACTGATCGCGAAAGCCGGCGCGACCACGCCGGCCACGGCATCGGTGTTTCTGTCGGGCTTCTTCCTCGGCGGCCTCGCGTGGACCCTCTTCATGTGCACGCTCGCGAGCCAGGGCCGCAAGCGCGCGGGCGCGGGGCTGATGCGCGCGTGCCACGTCGCGTCGGCGCTGCTGTTCGCGTATTTCTCGTACAGCGTGATCGTCGGCGGCTATCGCGACCTGATCGTGCACGCGGTGTGAGCGCCGTGCGCCGGCCAGGTGCCGCGCCGCCGCCCCAATGAAAAACGGCGCAACGTCCCGTGAAGGACGTTGCGCCGTTGCGCCGTGTTGGCGCGCGCGGTCGGCCCGCGCGGGACGCGTCAACGACGCCAGTAGCCGTGGTGCCCCCAGCCGCCGTAACCGTGACGCCAGTACGGACGGCCGTAGTAGCCGCCGACGACCACGGGCGGCGGTGCATAGTAGGCCGGCGCCGGGGCGTAATACACGGGCGGGGGCGGCGGTGCGTAGTACACGGGCGGCGGCGCTGCATACACGGGATACGCAGGTGCGACCGGGATACCGATGCCGACCCCGATCGACACGTGGGCCTGTGCAGCGCTTGCGACACCCAGGCCCAGCGCGGCGGCGGCGATGAACGGAATGAACTTTTTCACTTCGATTCTCCTGCTGGAGCGGTAATTTATGCGCTCCTGTCGGCAACGGCGGGCATGCACGTCGCATGGAAGCAATGTAGCGAAAACCCGCCCCTCGTGTATTGCGCATTTGTTGCAAATTGCAATTCCACGCGGCTGCGGCGACCGTGCAGCATGGCTCGACAGACCCATGGCACCCGTTGCAGATCGCGCGATTCCGTCCGACCAGCCGGATCGCGACACGCTGGCCGGTCAGTCTTACCGGATCCGGCATGCGCGACGGGCACGCTTCCGTAATGAATGATTACAAATTTGAGACAAGACGCCGACGATTCAAGAGGAACGCGGCCGCGCGCGATTCGGGGCCGGATGCGGCGACCTTCGCCACGCAGCGAAACCGTGACGTGACGCCGCCGGTTACCCGCATCGAAGGTCCGCCTCCACGGCGGCCTGCGCGCCGCCTCGCATCCGCGGCCGCCGCGTCATTCCTGCGATACTGGCGGCTGCCCGTTTTCGCCTCATCACCCGTCATGGCCCTTCCCGACACTCCCCGCATCGGCTTCATCGGCGCCGGCCGCCTCGCGCGCTGCCTCGCCCGCCGTTTCGCCACGGCCGGCTTTCCGGTCGTCGCGATCGCGAGCCGCACGACCGGATCGGCCGCGACCCTTGCCGCGCGCATCGACGGCTGCCGCGCGGTCGACACGCCGCAGCAGGTGGTCGATGGCGCCGACCTGATCTTCCTGACCGTGCCCGACGACCATCTCGCATCGAGCGCCGCGGCACTGCGGTTCGACCCGTCGCGCGCGGCCGGCCAGGCGCTCGTCCACTGCAGCGGCGCGTCCGCGGTCGAGCTGCTCGATCCGGCCCAACGGCAAGGCGCGGCCACCGGTGGCTTCCATCCGCTCTACCTGTTCGGCGGCACGGACGCCGATCTCGCCCGCATCGAAGGCTGCTCGGTGACGCTCGAAGCCGACGGCGCGCTGCATGCGATGCTGCTGCGACTCGCTGCCGCACTCGGCTGCCATCCGCTGTCGATTCCGGCCGGCGGCCGGATGCTCTACCACGCGGCCGCGCATTACGCGGCGAGCTTCGCGCTGTGCGGGCTGTCGGAAGCGGTCGAGCTGTGGCGCGGCCTCGGCTTCGACGAGGAAGCCGCGCTGCGCGCGCTGCTGCCGATGCTCGCCGGCACGATCGAGACCGCGCGCGACAAGGGCCTCGCGAACGCGCTCGCGGGCCCCGTGTCGCGCGGCGACACCGGCATCGTCGAACGCCAGCTCGCGCTGCTCGAGGCGCGCGGCGGCGATCACGCGACGCTTTACGCGCTGATGACGCGCCGTGCGGTCGCGCTCGCGGCGCAACGCACGGCGCCGCCGGCCGCGCTGCCGGCGCTTGCGCAAGCGGTCGAGACGTCGCTCGCGCGCACGACCGGGCACCCCTCCCCGTCCCGCGACGAGGCGTGATAAGGTGTCGGCCGATGCGCCGCCATCCGGCGTTGGCGGCCGCACGCTACTCGACTGTATAAAAAGGATGCCAACGATGTTCGGCGAGATCGCCCGTTTTCTGCTCAATACCCTCTTCACGCTGTTCGGCGCCGCGCTGATCCTGCGCGTCTGGATGCAGGCCGTCCGCGTGCCGCCGTACAACCCCGTCACGCAGGCCGTGCTGCAGGCGACCAACTGGCTCGTGCTGCCGCTGCGCCGCGTGATCGCGGGTGTGCGCGGCATCGACTGGGCCAGCGTCGTCGCCGCCCTCCTCACCGCGCTCGTCTATGTGGTGCTGATGGTCGTGATGGCCGGCTTCGATCCGGCTTCGGTGATCGCGACGCTCGTCGTGGTCGCGCTGCTCACCGTCGTGAAGTGGGCGCTCAATCTGGTGATCTGGATGACGATCCTGATGGCACTGCTGTCGTGGCTCAATCCGCGCTCGCCGGCGATGCCGATCCTCTATCAGCTCACCGCGCCGTTCCTGAATCCGCTGCGCCGCGTGATCCCGAACCTCGGCGGTATCGACCTGTCGCCGATCCTGCTGTTCGTGATCGTGCAGGTGCTGTTGATGATCGTCACGCGCGCCGCCGTGTCGCTGACGATGTTCGGTATCTGATGCGCGGCTACGCCGGCGGCGCCTGCGCTGGCGGCGCCTCGAGCGTGTCGATCACGCCGAAGCGCGCCGGGATCATCGCGTAGCACACCCGCACTTTCTCGCGCGACAGCCGTTCGAGCAGCCGCTGCGCCTCGTCCTCGGTGACGATGAACTCGACCTCGATCGCGAGCGAGCCCTGCAGTTCGAAAAAGCGGTCCTCGTGCAGCACCCGATGCCGGCCGAAGCCGGCCATCGCCCGGAACGCGGAACCGCCCGCGACACCCATCCGGTTTCCCTCCTCCAGCAACCACTCCCATAGCGGCTTCCAGTGCAACCGGTGCTGCTCGTGCACGTAGAAGCGCAAGAAGACCCTGTCCATCGCGCCCTCCCGGTGCCGGCGTGCTCAGGCGGCCGCGAACCACGCATGCGCGGTCCACATGCCGAGCGCCGTCAGCGTGAACGATCCAGTCAAGTGTAGGGCAGCCACCGCGAACGCCCATCCGAATTCGCCCTGCACCGCGTGCGTCATCACTTCGACGGAATAGGTCGAGAACGTCGTGAGACCACCGAGAAAGCCGGTGATCACGAACAGCCGCCACTCCGGCGGCAGCCCGACACGGGTGGTGAAGACGACGGCGGCGATGCCGATCACATAGCCGCCGATCAGGTTCGCGGCGAGCGTGCCGAGCGGCACGGCGGGAAAGTACGCGTTGAGCGCAAGGCTCAGGAACCAGCGCAGCAACGCGCCAAGCCCGGCGCCGACGAAGATCGCGACGATCGAATAGAACAAGGGAGCTCCTCGCTGACGAGGCCGCACGGCAGATGCGGCCTACGCCGAACTGTATGCGGAATCTCGCCGGGGCGGCAATGTCGGCAGTCCGGCCGGCATGTCATGGATCGTGCCGCATTCGATATTTTCCGGCGCATTACGCAGGACATTACAAATACTTCCAGAATCAAATCGATTATCGATCAGCTTTTAAAAATCAAAAAAACAGGTTTATTCCGTCGCACGCCAACCCTCATACAACCACGTTTCATCGGGGTTCCACGTACTTTCCCTCATCAGGCATTCCCGAATCCCGTCGATATTTGATGCAATCGGCACGGCCGATTTTGTAAAATTGTTTCGCCCCCTGCTCCATCGACATGGAGATTCAGAAAATGAACAATATCCGCCTGTCATCCATGTTGATACCGGCGCTGTGCGCGTCGCTGCTCGCGTCGACGGTCGCGCTCGCCGACGACAACGGCTCCGCGTCCTACGTCGAAGGCCACCGCGCACCGAAGGGATATGCGCGACCGCCGTTCCATACGAAGCAGCGCGCGAGCACGGCGACGGTCGCCGGCCTCACGCCCGCGCTCACCCGGCACGCATACGGATTCGATACCCTCGCCAACCAGGGCGACGGCATGGTCGTCGCAATCGTCGACGCATACGACGACCCGAAGATCGAGGCCGATCTCGGCGTGTTCAGCAACGCGTTCTCGCTGCCAGCCTGCACGACGGCGAACGGCTGCTTCACCAAGGTGTATGCACACGGCTCACGGCCGAAGGCCGATTCCGGCTGGTCGCTCGAGATGTCGCTCGACGTCGAATGGGTGCACGCGATCGCGCCGAAAGCGAAGATCGTGCTCGTCGAGGCCGCGTCGGCCAGCTTCAACGACCTGCTCGCCGCGGTCGACGTCGCGGTCAAGCGCGGCGCGTCGGTCGTGTCAATGAGTTTCGGCGGCAGCGAGTTCAACAGCGAAACCAGCTTCGACAGCCACTTCAACGTAGCGGGCGTCACGTTCGTCGCGTCGTCGGGCGACAGCGGCACCGGCACCGAGTACCCGGCGGCATCGCCGTACGTGGTCGCGGTGGGCGGCACGACGCTGTCCAGCGATGCGTCGGGCAACTATGTCAGCGAGGCCGCGTGGAGCGGCAGCGGCGGCGGCGTGAGCAGCGTCGAGGCCGAGCCGGCCGGCCAGACCGGCTGGCCGATTCCGGTGGCCGGCAAGCGCGGCATACCCGACGTCAGCTACGACGCGAATCCGTCCAGCGGTTTCGCGGTGTACGACTCGGTCACCTATCAGGGGCAGGCCGGCTGGTTCCAGGTCGGCGGCACGAGCGCGGGCGCGCCGCAATGGTCGGCGCTCGTCGCGATCGCGAATTCGCTGCGCACGGCGGCCGGCAAGAGCCGCTTGGGCGGCACCTACGACACGCTCTATACGGTCGGGAAAAGCGCCTACGGCAGCGACTATCACGACGTGACGACCGGCTCCAACGGCAGCTGCGGCAGCATCTGCAACGCCGCGGGCGGCTACGACTATGTGACCGGGCTCGGTTCGCCGATCGCGCCGGCGCTGGTCCAGGCGCTCGTCGCGCGGCCGTAACCCAGGCGCGGCCGCCGCGGGCCGGTCCGGACCGCGGCTCAGCTACCGCGCCATGCGCGGTCGAGCGCGGCGAGCGTCGCGAGCGCGCCGCCCTTCAGGCCGATCACGTCCGCGCGGCGCGCATGGGCTTCGCGTGCGTTGATGCGGATCACGTCGGCGCCGAGCCGTTCGCTCAGCAGCCGCACGGTCGGAATCGCGGTGCCCGCGCCGATCTCGACGACAGTCACCCATCCCGCCTGCGCGATCCAGTCCTGCAGCGCCCGCTCCTGCGCGTCGTAGCGTTCACCGAGCCAGCCGTTGTCGCCGAACATCAGGATGTTCGGCCGCGCCAGGCCGCCGCACCGCGGGCAGCGCGGCAACTCGCCGACCAGCCGGCACGCGGCCGCGTCGACGTCCGGTGTGAACGGTGCGGCGTCCCATGTGTCGTCCGAACAGGGCCGCAGGCACTGCATCGAATGAATCGAACCGTGGATCTCGGCGACGCGCGCCGGATCGAAACCGGCCTTCTGGAACTGGCCGTCGACATTGCTCGTCAGCACGAAGCCGCCGTTCGGCATCGCGTCCATCCAGCGCCGCAGGATCGCGAAGCCCGCGTGCGGCAGCGTCTGCCGGTAGAGTTCGAGACGGTGTCCGTAGAAGCCCCACGCGAGTTGGGGATGCGCACGGAACGCCTGCGGCGATGCGATCTCGTGGAACTCGAAACGCTCGTGGCGCAGCGCCGGATACGCGCGCCAGAAGCCGTCCGTGCCGCGGAAATCGGGCAGCCCCGAATCAACGCCGATGCCGGCGCCGGCCGTCACGAGCAGCGCATCGGCGCGCGCGAGCGCCTCGACGGCGGACGCGACGAGATGAGCCGGCAGTTGCGCGCCGGCGGCGCTGGAATCGGCGGAATCGGGCGAATCGGCAAGCGGCATGATGGAGCAGCGGTGGCGTCGAACGGTGCGCGAGGCGCGTCGCGCGATCATACGCCCGTTCGAGCGCCGTGACGCGGCGTCATCGGCGCGTTGCTGATGGTCGGCGTGCACGCGACACGGCGCTCGTCAGCCATGCAGTGCAGAAGGTGAAAGCGAAAATCGTCGCGCTGTTCGATGCGCCCGGACGCCGGCCCGAGTGGGCCGACGGGAATACGGGATGCGCGTGACGGCACGCCGCACCGAACATTGACAATGGCCCGAATCGCGCCGCACTGAATCGGAGTGCAAACTAATTTTTCGTCATGTGCGGCACGCGTTGTGCATCTCGAATCCGTTCATCGCCACCGCTAGCCCGGCCGAGAATAAGATGGACATCCGATACGAAGCGCGTATGATGAATTTGTCCGAGCACGCGTCATTCCTCTGACCGCTCGCCCCGCCGTCTGCCCCCCTTTGCTGCGTCGCGCCTTCATCCGCACGCATTGCCGCCCTTTTCACCCCACCCGTCGCGCCGCACGGCGGCGATACCGGCTGGATGCGTTCGTCCACGCGACTTGTCGCGACCGGACCCAGGAGTTCATCATGAGCATGCATCTCTATCGCGGCTTCGAAATCTATCCACTGATTTACCCGCACGTTCCGTCGCAGAACGGCAATCCGCACAACTACGACGGTGGCTTCGACGCCGCCGTGAAGATCTGCCAGCGCGGCACCACCGACACACTGACCCGCAGCGAAACATTCCGGCTGCTCGAGCATGCGCCGTTCGAATCGGCGGGCGCAGCGCGTCGGGCGTCCCTTCGCTATGCGGAGGAGATCATCGACGGCGATCGCGGCAAGCAGCCCCTCTTCGCCGACTCTCACTGATGCATCGCGCCGCGGCAACGAGCGTCGCCGCCCGATTCGGAGCACGAAATGATCATCGATGAATTCATGGGCCTGATCGAACGGCACGAGATCTCCCCGACCGACGCAGTGCCGAACGACGGCCTCGCCGGTTCTGCGTTGCGCCATCAACCGGAGTTGCAGATGTTCGCCGCCGTGCGCGCACTGTCGATTCGCGCCGGATATTCCGAATTCGAGTCCGACGAGATAGCGAGTGCCGTCATGACCCGGCTCGGCTAACTTTCCTTCACGCTTTAAAAACAGGACCTGCATGACAACGATCATCCTCAAGCCCAACGAACCCATCGATGTCGCGCTCCGGCGCTTCCGGCGTAACATCGAGAAGACGGGCCTGATCCGCGAATTGCGCAGTCGCACCGGCTATGAAAAACCGACGACCGAGCGCAAGCGCAAGAAAGCCAGCGCCGTCGCGAGGCAGCGCCTGCGCGCAAAACGCATGCTGCCGCCTCGCAAGATGTACTAGGAGAACGCCGTGTACCAGCCGACCGTCGAAGACCCTCCGTTCTTTCCGTTGACGAAATGCGAAGTCGATTTCGATCGAAAGAACGACGCGATCACGCTTCTGCCAAGCTTCTACGCGTTCGGCTGCGAGTACACCAGTCGCGGCCTGATGATCGGCCGCGACGATGCGTTCAGGTTGATTGCCGCGATCGAAAAGGCGCTGAGCGTCGACACGTGAATTGCATGCTCATGCCGTCGAACCGCATGGAGCAGTATCTGGCCTGCGGCGTGTGGATTTGCCGGTGCGTCGCATCTCGGGCGGGCGTTCGGGATGTCGCCGAGCGCCTATCGTGAGCGTCAGGCGCCCGGCGCGATCGGCGGGATGTCGGAACCGGCCGAACGTGCGACCACGCCCGGCGAGCTGTTTCCGAATCGGAACGAGTTTTATTGAGGAGCGGGCATCCCTGCTGGCAATCCCGGTCGAAACGCCCTGCTCGTCGGTATCGGGGAGCTTCGGCGCAACGCGTGCCGGAACGACCGGCGCCTTTGCGCGGGTCGTTCCGATCAATTCGCTCAGGCGAACACGAAGTACTTGCGCACCGTCTCCACCACTTCCCACGTTCCTTTCATGCCGGGCTCGATCACGAACACGTCGCCGGCCTTCAGGTGCACAGCTTCCTCGCCTTCCGGCGTGATGATGCAGTAGCCGTCGAGGAAGTGGCAGTACTCCCACTTCTCGTAGTTCACCTCGAACTTGCCCGGCGTGCAGATCCAGGTGCCCATGATCTTGCTGCCGTCCTTGGACAGGTAGGCGTTGAGGTTCACGGTGTGCGGATCGCCGCCGATACGCTTCCACTTGGTCGCATCGACGACCGGGGTCGGGCAGGTTTTACGCAGAACGGTGATGAAATCGGACATGTCGGCTCCAGATTGACGATCGGGTAAGAGGTCTGTCACGTTAGTTCGAAAGCCGTACCGGGGCTTGCATGGTTCCGACACCGACTCGTCTAATTTCGACACGGGCTTGTGTGTGCAGCAGCCGGCGCATCGAGATGGGCCACCCTCGCGGAACGCGAAGCCGTTTGCCAGCGGCCCAAAACGCCTCACTTGCAACATCGCCGCCAAACCCTGTAGAATTACGCGTTCTGCGGGCGTCGTATAATGGCCATTACCTCAGCTTCCCAAGCCCCAGCGCGTTAATTAGAACCACTAATCACGCGCGCTCTCACGTCATAATTTCCCCCGGCTCCTTGAAGAACCGTTGTTCATGCGGGATTCACTGCGATGCCAGTTTTCACGCCAGCGATAATCTCAATAAGCTGCGAGTACAGGTCGCCACATAACATCGGTGCGCCAAGCGGCCCGCGCCCTTGGCGCAGGCATCGGTTAATCGTCGTCGCTATCCTCAAGCACGGATTTTTGCGCGGTTAACAACTTAATGAGCTTGCCAATTTCTTTCGCCCCCATATCCCCGGATACAAGGAGTCGATAGCTCACATCTTTCGAGAGCGGCCCGCGAAGCCACTCCCGCTCACCTTCTCCGACCTGAAGACTACGCCCGAAATCCGGCATCATTGGCGGGCTAGTACGCTCCGGACCAAGATCCGTGACATTCTTCCGCTCCAAGATTACCTCTTGAAGCGGCAACCCCGATTCTCGACCATCTACAAATACCCAGTTCTGTCCGTCCAACACACGAAGCGCCCTCACGGATCGCGGCCTCTCGAACTGCGGAGAGCCATTTACCTCCCACTGCACGAGATCCCCAACCTCGATGTTCGGTTTGACTGCTGTCGATCCTACCGTCCCCAAGTCATCTGACATTGAGGAATCTAGATTTGTCTTTCCGACATCCCCCCTACACAACTCCCTCACCTCGGCCACCATCTCCAACGTTTCACGGTAAGCACGGATAGGCAAATCTACGGTTGCAAGCAAGAAGCCGCGCCGAAGCAGGTATGAGCGGAGAAGTTCATCACTGGGCGCAACATCTCCGTATTCCGCACGCAGTTCCGCGAAGAGATCAGGCAGGAACGCCGCCTCGACCAGCGTTTCCGCTCTCTCGGCAGACGTGCTGGGCTCGACAAGGATCGTCAATGCAGATCGCGCAATCCGCAATTGCTTGTCGACATCCTCCAAAAGGCCAAACTTCTTCAATGCCGAGATAGCCGACAACGACTTCCCATTCAACCCCGAATAACCCATCGCCTGAGCCACCACAATCGGCTCCGCCTTGTGCGTGTGATTCTTCGCGTAAACCTTTCCCGCGAACTCCAGCGACTTGCGCAAACTTAACGCCGGGTAGTTAGGGCTTCGAGCCTTGGCCATAGTGACACCTCTCTAGTAACCCCTCAAAGTAACCGAACCGGCCACCCGCGTCAAGAAAGCGGCGCAGATAAGGGGAAAAGTTTTTACGGGTTAGCGGGGAATAAATTTGCGTTAGCCGAGGAAGTGTGCAATCATGCCTCATGGGTAGATTGGCTACCCATGATAATGGGGGCGGCTCGGAGACCTGCTGCCAACTAGACCCGCGGAACATAGGCAAGGGATGCCCAATAGATGAGAAGCTGACTCGGCCCCGGTTACATAGCTCGCAGTAGCCGGGCCGGAAAAAACAACGCCCCCAACATCTCAATCTCGGCCAGGAGATTAAAACGTTGGGGGCGCCAGTGAGCAGAAGACAGCGCGTTCGAGCGTGCCTCTGTCACCCACAGTTATCGGCTAGATAACCCTTGTAGTCTACGCGACAAGGGAACTGAGGGCAAGAATCGCTTTCAACCTCCTTACATGGAGGGGTTTATGCCCAACCTCGCTCACGAGCAGGCAAAGACCGTCTTCGTGCGTAACTACACCCGGATTCGCTTCGGCCATCTGGAACATGTGTGCTCGCACTGGCGGTCGGCACCCGGTCAGTTGAGTTTCAACTTCGACTGATCAACGACGAAACGATTCGGGCTCCCACCGGAGCCCGCTTCTTTTCGCTGCCCGAAGGGCATCACTTCTTACCCTGCGGCTCGTGCTTGTCCTTGATCATTTGATAGTAGGAGCTCGCGCCGGCCTTCGTCAGTTTCACCTCGGCGACGAACTTTTCGATGATGTCCTTCCGGGCCACATCCTTGACGGTCCGCATCCGCTTGTAGATTTCGGTCGCCAGTTCCATCTTCGTCGGCGCGGCCGCCGTCGCCCGTGCCGCCCTCACTGCGGTATCGTTCCCCGTCCAGTTCGAGGCCGCGTCCTGCTTCTGATCAACAACAACCGGCTTGCCAGCTTTCTCGTCCTTGCCCGTCGCACCTTGCTTCTGATCGACCATGATCGCACTCCGTTCGTTGAAAGTGCGCCCAGGGTCCGACCGATCGACCTTCGGGGCAACGGCGACGAGCAGTCACGGCCGACACGACAGCTACCAGCATGAAATCCGAGGAGGAACAGTGACAGTTTTCACGCCACCCTCGTCCGCATCTCTCCTATCCCCTTGATCTGTCGGGGATTTCCGAATCAGATCATCAGCTTTCTAGGATTCTGCCGTAGGGCCTGCTTCCCGCGGGCATTCTTGTCCCAACCGCGAACCGTTCCGATGAGGTCGCCGCATTTCATACTCTCCCGGAACAGACGCACAAACAGTTGTTGGACGAACGCCCATAGATTGGGGACAATCTGAAGTATCCAGTACCGGAAGCCATCAGCGATGGAAAGGCATCGCAGTGGTTTCATTAGATCTCAGACTTCCGCACGTACCCCCATATATGGACGATCAAAATCTAATCGCGACGCTACTGTATCGAGGTGAAGGGGACACCCTTGATTTCAAACTGCAGCAGTACGAGTTCGAAAACGCCGATGACGATAAAAAAAGCATCCTACTGAAGGACATCCTCGCATTTGCAAATGCATGGCGTGACGGGCCAGCATACATTCTGATCGGAGTTCGTGATGGTACACGCGAGATCATTGGCCTCGACAAGGATATCGACGATTCGCGATTACAGCAATTCATCAACGGCAAGCTCAACCGACCGCTGATTTTCTCTTACCGGTCCGTAGAGTTCGATGGCCGCATCCTCGGTCTATACACAATCCCTCTACTGGAGCGGCCGATCTATGCGACCAAGAATGTGGGCAGAGTCAAGGCCGACACGGTGTATGTACGTCGCGGCTCGTCCACCGCTGAAGCCAAACCGGAAGAGATCGCACGAATGGGCGCAGCGGCAGCCGGTCCATCGCACGCCCCGAGGCTCCGAATAAGGCTCGTCAAACTTGACGCCGATGCAACGCCTCTTGAGTCTCTAGATAGGGAGATAATGGACGTTGAATGCCCAGACGAAGAGAGTATCCCCAACTACCCAGAGCCGGTCCGGTCGCCCTTTGGTACGGCTATTCTGTCGCCATTGTTTGACAAGAATGAAAACTATTATCGGCAGCTCGCCACCTTTATTCGAGAAAGCGCGGGTACAGTTGGCTTCAAACTGGAGGTTCAGAATATCGGCGATGCGTACGCGTCGGACGTGACCGTAAAGTTGACCGTCCCATCAGCGCCTGGATTTCGCATCTGTGACGCCGAAGGCTTACCGAATAAGCCGGATAAAAAACGCAATTTCATCTTGCCGCGCATCCATTCACGCAATAAGAGCCCGTTTGACACCATTACGTTTGAATCTGGGCGAGGTGCCGAGACTGCTACATTCTTCCTCGGCAAAATCCAAGCAGGCGAAACGTGCTTTTCTTCCAAGCTATTTCTCGTTCACCCACCGGAAAATCTCTCCGAGATTCGAATCACGGCGCACGCGGATCAACTGAAAGCTCCAATGGAAATTGTCGCTCCAACCTCGATCCATGTGGTGAGACAACGACTCACCGTGGAACAGATCAAAGGTTACGCAAAAAAACTGTGCGAAGAAGAGGACGACGACGAGTGATGAAGAAATCGACAGTTCAACGAGCAACAGTGACAGTTTTCACGTCACCCTCAGCGGCCCGCCCCTATCTCTTTGATCTAACAGATCTTTCAGACCCAGATCATCAGCTTTCCTAGATTCTGCCGTAGGGCCATCCCGGCCGGTCCGCGTGCTCGCGCCGTCGCCGACCGCCCCCGCGTTGTGGGGATGAAATTTCTTCACATCCAACAGAAGGGAACGGCTCTTTAAACGATTAAACAATTTTTCTTGTTTTTAGAAAGTTTTTATATAGAAGAAGAGATAGAGAAAATTTTCTGAAAATTGATGAAATCGTTGAATTGTTTAGGATGTGTTGCGCAGCAGCAGAGGCTAAGTATCCAGGCTGCGAAGAGACCCGCTTGACTACCGACCCCAATTTGTGCAATGATTCGCCCCGTTGAAGCGCAACACCTCAACGTTCCAAGGACGCAAGCTCCGATTCCGCGCAAGCGGACTATTGGGGTCGAGCAAACTACTTAATCTCTAGTTCCAAGTGCAACACCTTGAATCAAGTAAGGTGTTGTGATGAAGAAGTACCAGCATCTGAGCGCGGAGGACCGCGCGGCAATCATGATCGAACGTCAGCGGGGAACCAGCATGCGAGAGATCGCACGGCGATTGGGGCGCAGCGCTTCGACGGTTTCTCGCGAACTGGCTCGTAATCGGAATGCGGCAACGCCGCGCTACGAAGCAACCCAGGCGGCCTCGTCCTATCGGCTTCGCCGTCGGCGCTGCGTACGGCGTCGTAAGTTGAGCGAAGGCAGTACGCTGTACTGGCATGTGCATCATCAACTGGTCTATCGACGCTGGTCGCCGCAGCAAATTGCTGCCAGACTCCGCGACATGCATCCAGACAATCCTGACCAGCGCGTCAGCCACGAAACGATTTACGCCGCGATCTATACCCATCCCCGAGGTGGACTCAAGCAGGCGATGATCGAGGCGCTTCGCCAAGAGAAGCCTGCGCGCGGCACCACCCGTCGAACCCTTGCGCGCAAGAGCTTCGTGCCGGATGAATTGCGCATCATTCATCGGCCTGAGCAGATTGAAACGCGGCAATGGCCGGGACATTGGGAGGGCGACCTCGTCAAAGGCGCGTTCAATCGATCCTGCGTTGGAACGCTGGTCGAGCGTAAAACACGGTTCGTCGTGCTGTGCCGCATGGACGGCTGTACCGCCCAAGACGCACTCGAGGGCTTCACGCGCCAGATGAAGAAGGTGCCGGCCTTCCTGCGTGAGAGCCTGACGTACGACCGTGGATCGGAGATGACCTGTCATGTCGAGCTTGCCGAGCGACTGAACCTCGATATCTGGTTCGCGGATCCATACGCTCCGTGGCAGCGCGGCAGCAACGAGAACACAAACGGCCTGCTACGCCAGTTCTTGCCAAAGGGCATGGACCTCTCGGGCGTCACGCAGACGCAATTGAACGATATCGCCAAGCTGCTCAATGGACGTCCTCGCCAGACGCTCGGTTGGAAAACGCCCGAGGAAGCCATGGCCATGGAACTGGCAGCCGAGGGGTTAGCAAAACGTTGCACTTGACTCT
>NZ_JBQEON010000038.1:0-67183 GCF_052045245.1 Burkholderia sp. 22313 | reverse complement strand
CCGCACCGCCTCCCTTCTTCCCCCGCGCTGCGTTTCCGTTAGCGCGAAAGAGGCGTGATTGTAGGCAGCTCGCGGCATTCGCGCAAGGGGTTTCTCAAAAAATATAAGGCCCCGCACGCTGCCGCGTGCGGGGCCTTATATAGAAGCAGCCGAACCGTCAGGCCGCGCGCACCTGGCGCGCGACGATCTCCATATAGTGATCGAGATTCGGTGTCACCTTGCCTTCTTCCTTCGCCGTATCGTCCCAACGGCGCAGACGCAGCGCGTCTTCCGCGAACGGGCGTTGCAGGAACGCCGCCGTCTCCTCGTCACTGAAGATACCGCCCTGCAGTGACAGGCTGCGCACCGAATCCGGCGACAGGCTCTCGAAGTAGCCGGCATCCGTCCGGCACAGGCAACGCTTCGCGTCGACGTGCAGACGGATCGGCTCCAGCACCGTGTCGTTGAACAGCGGTCGCAGGAACGGCAGCACGTAATACTGATGCAGATCGTCGATCCCGCGCGCGCTCGGCGTCTCGCCCTGCCGATTCAGCAGATGCCCGAGGTCGTGCAGGAACGCGGCCGCGACCAGCGCGTCGTCAGCGCCCGCTTCCTCCGCCAGCAAGCCGCTCTGCAACGCATGCTCCAGCTGCGTGACCGGTTCTCCGCTATAGGCAACGTGGCCGTGCTCGCGATACAGCCCGTGAATCTCCTCTAACGTCAGTGCCATCCACTTACTCCCAAGGCAACGAAAACGTCTTCAGGTTCGTGAAGCTCTTCATGGCTTCCTGAACGCCTTCCTTGTAGCCGAGCCCCGAATCCTTGATCCCGCCGAACGGCGACAGCTCGATCCGGTATCCGGGCACCTCCCAGACATTCACCGTACCGACGTTCAACTCGTTGACGAACCGCACGACCGCGGCCGTACTGTCCGTACAGACACCCGACGACAATCCGAATGCCGTGCCGTTGCTGATCCGGATCGCATCGTCGATGGTGTCGAACGTCATGACGGGCGAGACGGGGCCGAAGGTCTCCTCGCGCACGATCGTCATCGACGGATCGACGTTGTCGAGCACGGTCGGCGCATACAGCGCACCGCGCCGCACGTTGCCGGTCAGCAATCGCGCACCCTGCGCGACCGCCTCGCCGACCCGCGCCTCGAACAGCCGTGCCGCCGCATCGTCGATCACCGTGCCCATTTCGTTCGCGGGATCGAACGGATCGCCGTACTTCCAGGCACGTGTCTTCTCGACGAGCAGCTCGGTGAACGCCGGCGCGATCGAGCGCTGTACCAGGATCCGCTTGACGGCCGTGCAGCGCTGCCCCGAATTCCGGTACGAGCCGAGCACCGCGAGCGACGCCGCGCGGTCGAGATCCGCATCGTCGAGGACAATCAGCGGATCGTTGCCGCCCAGCTCCAGCACGATGCGCCGGTAGCCGGCCCGCGCGGCAATCGCCTTGCCGATCGACACGCCACCCGTAAACGTAATCAGCGACGCATGCGGATGCGTGACGAGTTCATCCGCGATTTCGCGCGGATCGCCGGTCAGCACCTGCAGCATCGGTTCGGGCAACCCGGCTTCATACAGCAGGTCCGCCAGATAGAACGCCGACAGCGGCACCTTCTCCGACGGCTTCACGATCACGCGGTTGTTGGTCGCGATCGCCGGCGCGATCTTGTGCGCGACCTGGTTCATCGGATGATTGAACGGCGTGATCGCGACGATCACGCCGTCGAGCGGCTGGCGCTGCGAGAACACGCGCCGCGCCTTGCCGTGAGGCGTCAGGTCGCACGAGAAACTCTGCGCGTCGTCGCGCAACGCCTCGACCGACGCGAACTTCAGTACGTCGGCGACGCGGCCGATCTCGTAGCGCGAATCCTGTTTGGACAATCCCGATTCGAGCGTGATCAGGTCGGACGCTTCCTCGGTCCGCTCGCGCAGCAGCGCGGCCGCGCGCTCGAGGATCTGCGAACGCTCATAGCGCGTGAGCGCCGGCCGGTACGCCATCGCATGGTCGAACGCGGCGCGCACGTCGTCGACGCTCGCCAGCGGTGCCGTCCCGACACGCGTGCCGGTGTACGGATCGGTAACGTCGAACACGCGGTCGCGCGTCGCGCGCGTGCCGCACCAGCGCAGCGCCTCGGCGCGAAACGCAGGATGATCCTGTCGGGGATGAGCCATCATGACGCAATCCGGTTCAGCACGAAATCGAAGACGTCGAAGTTGCGCGGACGACGCGCAGGGTCGACTCGCTCGATCCGGCGGTTGAACAGCAACGGCACTTCCTGCTCGGACACGCCGCCGTGCGAACGCAGCGGCACGGTCAACCCGGACAGGTCGTGTTCGCGCGCGCGTGTGCCGAGCGTCATGTCGCGCCGTGCGATCACGACGAGGTCGCCGATCCGGTCGGCCGGCAACTCGAAGCGCGCGGCGGCTTCCGCGTTGTCGAGCACGAGCTCGACACCGTCGAGGCCGCCCACGCGCCACATCGCGTCGGTCCGGTCGACGCCCGGCGCCAGATACACGGTCGCGAACGAGCCGAGCGCGCCGTGGTGCACGACGTACGGATCTGTGATCGGCAGGATCACGCGCGCGGCCTGCGTGCCGAACCAGCCGTCGAACGCGTCCTGCAGATAGATCACGTTCGGGCGGCCCGTCGCCGGGTCGTGCTTCGCGTTCATCCCGTGGTCGGCCGTGAGCCCGATCGCCCAGCCCAGCGCATCGAGCTGCGCGAGATAGCGGTCCATCATCGCGTAGAACGCGTTCGCGCCGGGACTGCCCGGCTCGCACTTGTGCTGCACGTAATCGGTGGTCGACAGGTACATCAGGTCGACCTGGCGCGTCTGCGCGAGCCGCACGCCGGCCGCGAACACGAATTCGGACAGCGCCGCGCTGTACACGTCGGGGGACGGCAGGCCGACCCAGTCGAGCACGTCGACGATCCCGTTTTCCGCGAGATTGGCCTGCGCGGCCTTCTCGGCGGAAAAGCAGATCCCGTTCATCTGCCAGCCGAGCAGCCGGCGCAGCTTGTCTTTGGCCGTGACGACGGCCACCCGCGCGCCTGCGTCGGACGCCGCCGCGAGCAGCGTGCCGGCCCGCAGGTAGGCCGGATCGTTCATCATCACTTCGGCGCCACGACCGCCATCGGCGGCCGGATCCCAGAAGTAGTTGCCGCAGATCCCGTGGACCGACGGCGGCACGCCGCAGACGATCGACAGGTTGTTCGGGTTGGTGAAGGTCGGCACGACGCAATCGGCACGCCACGCGGACCCTTCCGCGATCATCCGGCCGATGAACGGCGCGACGCCGGCTTCCACCGCACGCTCGAGATAGTCGTACTCGCAGCCGTCGACGCACACGACGACGGTCGGTTCGACCGGCAGCCGGTAGCGCCGGCCGTTGACGTCGACGGACCGTCCCGCGAGATCCGTCGACACCTTGCCGGCGGCCGCTTGCTCGCCGGGCAACCGCATCGCGAATGCGGCGTTCATGATGCGGCCCGCTTGCCGCGCGGCACGCGTGCGGCGATCAGCAGCAGCGCCGCGAGCGACGCGCCGAGCATCAGCAACGACAGCGCCGATGCCGGAAGGTAGTAGCCGCGCTCCACCTGGCCGATCACGACGATCGGCACGGTCGCAAAACCGGGCGGATAGACGGTCAGCGTCGCACCGAGCTCGCCGAGCGACAGCGCGAAGCCGAGCGCGAGGCTCGCGCGCAGCGCCGGCACGAGCTGCGGCAGCAGCACGCGGCGCAGCACCATCGCGGGCGGCGCACCGAGGCTTGCCGCCGCTTCGCGCAGCACGGTCAGTTCCGGACGCAGCGCGGCGGCCGCGCAGCGATAGCAGAACGGCAGAATCAGCGCGAGCTGCACGAACACGACGATCGCCGCGGAGCTCGACAGGTCGAACGGTTTCTGGTGATACGCGATCAGCACCGCGAGCCCGAGTACGACGCTCGGCACGCCGTTCGGCACCATCACGAGCGCGTCGACGAGCGCGCCGAGGCCGCGCCGGTCGCGCCCTTCGAGCGCGAGTGCGAGCCACAGCCCGAGGATCGTGCCGATCGCCGACACGCCGAAGCCGATTTCGAGGCTCGTCAGCAGCGCATCGTACTCCGGCGACCCGAGCCGCGCGAACCAGCGCAGGCTATAGCCGGCCGGCAGAATCGTGCCCGACCATTGCGTCGACACGCTCGACAGCGCGACGACCACCACCGGCAGCACGAACAGCCAGAAGCACGCGAACGCGGCCAGCGCGAGCGCCGCACGCGACGCATGCTTGAGCACCGTGTCGCCCCAGTCGATCTGGTGACGCGGCACGGCTTGCCCGATACGGAATTCAGCGGACATCGTTTCCTCCCGTCGCACGCCGGTTCACCCGGCGATACACCGCATAGAGCGCCAGCGACAGCGCGAGCATCACGACCGCGCCGGCCGACGCGGTCGGCAGGTCGAGGTCGACGGTCGCGCTGCTGTAGATCGCGACCGGCAGCGTCACGAGCCGCGCGCTGCCGAGCACGAGCAGGATCCCGAACTCGTTCAGCGTCAGCAGGAAACACAGCACGGTGCCGGCGGCGATGCCCGGCCACGCGATCGGCAGCACGACACGGCGCGCGAGCATCCAGCCCGACGCGCCGAGGCTGCGTGCCGCTTCGATCAGGCGCAGGTCGAGCGTCGCGAACGACGCGAGCGTCGGCCGCACGACGAACGGCGTGTAGAACACGGTCTGCGCGAGAATCACGCCGCCGATGCCGAACAGGAAGTCGAGCGGCGGATTCTCGAGCTGGAACAGGTGCTGCAGCGCAATGCTGACCGAGCCTTGCGAGCCGTACAGGAAGATCAGCGTGAACGCGACCAGGAACGACGGAAACGCGACGTACAGTTCCAGGAAGCGCGTGACGAGCGACGCGCCCGGAAACGGCCTGAAGAACAGCAGCGCGGCCAGCAGCACGCCAAGCACCGACGCGGTGCCGGCGCTCGCGAACAGCACGCCGACGGTCGTCAGCAGCACGTTGCGCGTATCGGGATTGCCGAAGAACGTGCGATATGCGGCGAAGCTCAGCCCGTGATCGCCGGTCACGCTCAGCAGCACGAGCCGCACGAGCGGATAGACGACGAGCGGGCCCAGCACGACGATCGCGAGTGCGGCGAGGTGCAGGTCGCCCATGCGCTTGCGGCGCCGCGCGGCGGCGGCATGCGCGGCGGCCGACGCGAGCGCGCGCGGCGACAGGCCGGCTTCAGGGCTCGATAAGGACGACATCGTCTGCCTCGCAATGCAGGGACACGCGCGCACCGCGCTCGGGAGCCGCGCCGCGGCCGCGTTGCATCGTCACGCGCACGGGTTCGTCGGGCGCCGCGTCGATCACGACCGCGATCGACAGATCCGCGCCCTGCCATTCGACGGACGACACCGTGCCGTGCAGGCCGCCCGCCGCGGGCGGCATCACGGTCAGGCGCTCGGGGCGCACGCACGCGATCCTGCCGCGCACGTCGTGACGCGGATCGCCGAGCGGGAAGATCACGTGCGGCGGCAGCAGGTTGGCCGGGCCGAGATAGCGCGCGACGTAGCCGTCCTGCGGCGCGTCGTACAGCTGCTGCGGCGTGCCGAGCTGCGCGATGCGGCCGTCGCGCATCAACAGCGCGCGATCGGACAGCACGAGCGCGTCGTCGCGATCGTGCGTCACGCAGACGACGGTCAGGTTCGGCAGACGCTCGTGCAGCGCCTTCAGTTCGCTGCGCACCGACGCACGCAGGTTGGCGTCGAGCGCCGACAGCGGCTCGTCGAGCAGCAGCACGTCCGGCTCGATCACGAGCGCGCGGGCCAGCGCGACGCGTTGCTGCATCCCGCCCGACAGTTGCGCGGGCAGGTGGTGGCCGGCATCGCCGAGCTGCACGAGCTTCAGCGCGTCGGCGACGCGGCGCGTCACTTCCGACGAGGCCATCCCGCGGGCGCGCAACCCGAATGCGACGTTCTCGAACACCGACAGGTGCGGGAACAGCGCGTAATTCTGGAACAACAGACCGAGATTGCGCTTGTGCGGCGGCGCATAGGTCAGGTCACGTCCGGCCACGGTCAGCGTGCCGGTCAGGCCCTCGGCCTTCACGAACCCGGCGATGAAGCGCAGCAGCGTGGTCTTGCCGCAGCCGCTCTTGCCGAGCACGGTCAAAAATTCACCGGCGCCGATGGACAGCGACAGATCTTCCAGCACCGTGCGTGCGCCGTAGCGCACGCTCAGGTGTTCGATCTGCACGCCGCCCGGCGCGCCGGACCGCAGCGTCGCTTGCGGTTCGGCGGCGCCGAATGCGCCGGGATGGGTCAGGGTGGTGTCCACCGGGTTCATCCTCTTGCTCACTAATCCAGGCGGCGTGCGCCGATCACTTCGGCTTGACGACGTCGAGCTGCTTGCCCGAGCTGCCGATCACGTCCTTCTTCCAGCGCTCGATCCACTCCGGCTTCTTCGCCATCACCTGGTTCCAGTCGACCGGGATCAGCTTCACGCCCGCGATCGCCTTCTTGACGGCTTCGCCGTTCTTGCCGGCCAGCGGCACGTCGGTACGGCCCGGGATGCCGTACATGTCCGGCACCTTCGACTGCACTTCCGTCGACATCAGGTAGTCGATCAGCTTCTTGCCGGCGTCCTGGTTCGGGCCGCGCTTGATCAGGCCGATGCCGTACGGCAGCTGGAACGTGGTCGGCTGGTCGCCGGCCTTCGCGGCCAGGAAGATCGGCTTGACGGACAGCGCGCCGTGCTCGGCGTCGTCGAGGTCCATCTGCAGGTCGCCGTTCGCGACGCTGATCTCGTTACGCGACAGCAGCACGTTCAGATAGCCGGTGCCCTTCGTGTGGAACTTCACGCTCTGCGACAGCTTCGCGAGGTAGTCGAACGCCTTGTCCTCGCCCATCAGCGTCGTCGTGAGGATCAGCACGGCCATCCCGTCGCCGGCGGTCGCCGGGTTCGAGTACGCGACCTTGCCGGCATAGCTCGGCGACAGCAGGTCGGCGAACGTCTTCGGCTGGTTCTTCACGACGTCCGGGTTGATCGCGAACGAGAAGTAGTTGTTCACGAAGGTCGCCCACGTGCCGTCTTCCGCCTTCGCGATCGCCGGCACGTTCTTGTAGTTGACGCTCTGGTACGCCTGCAGCAGGCCCATCTGGCCGGCTTGCTGGATGAACGGCGGCAGCGTGACGATCACGTCCGCCTTCGGCGAATTCTTCTCGATGTTCGCGCGGTTGACGACCTCGCCGCTGCCCGCCGTCACGATGTTGACCTTGACGCCTTCCTTCTTCTCAAACGCCGGCAGCACATCGCGATAGAGGTTCTCGAGACCGTCCGCCGTGTACAGCACGACCGCGTTCGCCGCATGCGCGGGCATCGCCGCGCCTTGCAGCAGACCGGCAGCGCACGCGGCCAGCGCAATCTTGCGGAACGCGCCGGCAGCGGCGCGCGAGGAATTCTGCAATGTCATCTCACTTCTCCGTAGACGGAACACCAAGCGGCCGGGGCACGATCCGGCTCGTTTCAGTCGAACAGACCGACAACCGGCCTGCATCGCTGCCGCGCTGCAGGTGGTTTCGCGCGGCAACCGAAGGATCACAGCGTTCGATGACAACCCCGTGACGCGTGCCACAATTTCCAAAAAATGACACATTTTGCCAATATCATGCAAGTCATTCAGAAATGCTGCCCCGGCGTTTCGTCCGACCTTTGCTGGAGAAAACCATGTCCGATCCGATTCTGCTGACGCCCGGCCCGCTCACGACGTCCGCCACAACACGCCATGCAATGCAACACGACTGGGGCTCGTGGGACACGGCTTTCAACCGATTGACGGCGAGCGTCTGCGCGGATCTCGTCGCGATCGCGCGCGGCGGCGACGCGTACGTGTGCGTGCCGATGCAGGGCAGCGGCACGTTTTCGGTCGAGGCCGCGCTCGGCACGCTGGTGCCACGCGACGGCGTCGTGCTGGTGCCCGACAACGGCGCGTATTGCGCGCGCATCCTGAAGATCCTCGGCCGGCTCGGCATCGAGGCGATCGCGCTGCCGTTCGGCGAGGACGCAGCGGTCGACCCGGCGGCGGTCGAAGCCGCGTTCGCGCGCGAGCCGCGCATCACGCACGTCGCGCTGGTCCATCTGGAAACCAGCGCCGGCATCCTGAATCCGCTCGACGCGATCGCGGCCGCGTGCCGGCGGCACGGCAAGCGGCTGATCGTCGACGCGATGAGTTCGTTCGGCGCGCTGCCGATCGCGCTGGCGGACAGCGGGATCGACGCGCTGATCTCGGCGAGCGGCAAATGCCTGGAAGGCGTGCCGGGGATGGGGTTCGCGATCGTGCGGCGCGATGCGCTCGACGCGTGCGAAGGCAATTCGCCGTCGCTCGCGCTCGACCTGCACGATCAGTACGCGTACCTGCGCAAGACGGGCCAGTGGCGCTTCACGCCGCCGACCCACGTCATCGCCGCGCTGCGAGCCGCGCTCGACCAGTACCTGGCGGAAGGCGGCCAGCCCGCGCGTGGGGCGCGCTATGGGGAAAACTGCCGGACGCTGGTCGAATCGATGCGCGCGCTCGGCTTCGTGCCGTTCCTCGACGCGCGCGTGCAGGCGCCCGTGATCGTCACGTTCCATGCACCCGACCATCCGGCCTACGATTTCCGCCGCTTCTACGACGCGGTGCGCGATGCGGGCTTCATCCTGTATCCGGGCAAGCTGACGCAACTCGAGACGTTCCGCGTCGGCTGCATCGGCGCGATCGATGCCGGCGACATCCGGCGCGCGGTCGCGGCGATCGCGCAGGCGGTCGAATCGCTCGGGATTGCCGTGCAGCGCGCGTGAGCGCGGCTGCTTGAACCGCCCCGCAAGCGGGCGCGGAAACAAAAAGGCCCGGCGGCCTGCAGGCCGCCGGGCGAACGCACCGAGAGTGCGTGGAGCCGTTGCTTACAGTTCGATCCGCTTGATGTCGCCGACCACGAAGATGTACGACAGCGCGCCGATCAGCGCGATCACGCCGATGAACACGAGCGCGCCGACGAACGACCCGGTCGAGGCGACGATGAAGCCGACGACGAGCGGGGTAACGATCCCCGCGAGGTTCGCCGCGAAGTTGAAGATGCCGCCCGTCACACCGAGCAGGCCGTCCGGCGCGATGTCGGACACGAGCGTCCAGCCGAGCGCGGCCATCCCCTGCGCGAAGAACGCCACCGACATGATCGCGATCACGGCCTCGTTGCTCTGCACGTAGTTCGCGAGAATGATCGTCGACGCGAGCAGCAGGCCGGCGATGATCGGCAGCTTGCGCGCGAGGTTCGCCGACTTGCCGCGACGCAGCAGCCAGTCGGAGAAGATCCCGCCGAACATCACGCCGACCGACGCGGCGATGAACGGCATCACCGCGAAGAAGCCGATCTTCAGCCAGCCCATGTGGCGCTCGGTCGCGAGATAGGTCGGGAACCAGGTCAGGAAGAACACGAGCGTCGAGTTGCCGGCGAACTGGCCGAGGCAGATGCCCGCGAGCTGGCGCTTCTTCAGCAGCCGGCCGGCCATCGACCAGCTGAACGCCTTCTGTTCGCCCTTGCCGGACTTGTCCGCCTTGTCACCGCTCTTGCGCGCACCGTGCACGAGACCGCCGCCCGCTTCGATGTACGCGAGTTCCTCGGCGTTCGCGGCCGGATGGTTGCGCGGCTCGTGATAGAACTTCCACCAGACCAGGCCGAACACGATGCCGATCGCGCCGACCACCCAGAACAGCGAGCGCCAGCCGAACGCGCCCATCAGCGCGAACAGCACGGGGCTGAAGAACGCGAGGCCGATGTACTCGCCGACCGTGTAGGTGCCGGTTGCCATCGCGCGCTCGCTCTGCGGAAACCAGGTCGCGACGACGCGGCTGTTGGTCGGAAAGCACGGCGCCTCCGCGACGCCAAGGCCGAGCCGGCACGCGAGCAGCGTCCCGATGCCGGGCACGAAGCCCTGCAGGAACGTGCACAGCGACCACAGCGTCATCGACCAGTAGTAGGTGACCTTGCTGCCGAGGCGATCGAGGACCAGGCCGCCGGGCACCTGCGCGGCGACGTACGTCCAAGAGAACGCGGAGAACATGATGCCCATCACCGCCGCGTTGATGCCGAGCTCCTTGGTGAGCTGTGGCGCGGCCACCCCCAGCACGGTACGGTCGAGATAGTTGATCATCGTGCCGATCGCGAGCAGCGCGAGAATCTTGTAGCGCGCCGAGGTCCGCCGGACCGTGCCGGCTGCCGCCGCGGGCGCGGCGTTCGTGTGGGTGGTGTGCTGCATGGTCGTCTCCTGGTCTCTTTTTCCAGCTGGTAAGTCGAAGGGTCAGCGCGCGACGAGCGACTGAAAGTGTTCGAACATCCGCTCGTCGTCCGGCGTGCGGCCGGTGAATATCTCGAACGCGTCGACGGCCTGGTACACGGCCATCCCGCCGCCCGGCAGCGTCGCGCAGCCGGCCGCGCGTGCCGCGCGGATCAGTTCGGTTTCGAGCGGGAAATAGACGATGTCGGCAACCCACATCCCCGCGTGGAGCAGTTCGGCCGGCAGCGGCAGGCCCGGATGCTTGGTCATGCCGGTCGGCGTCGCATGGATCAGGCCGGTCGCGGCCTTCATCGCGGCCGCGAGCTCGTCGCCGGCCGTGACCCGCGCGGCCGGGAAGCGCTGCTGCAGCTCGCCCGCGAGCGCGGCGGCCCGAGCGCCGTCGACGTCGAAAATCGCCAGTTCCGCAGCGCCCATTTGCAGCGCCGCATGCGCGACGGCCGCACCCGCGCCGCCCGCACCGAGCTGCACGACGCGCTCGAGCGATGCGCCGGGCAAGCCACGGCGGAACGACTTCGCGAACCCCGACCAGTCGGTGTTGTGGCCGATCCGCTTGCCATCCTTGAACAGCACGGTGTTCACCGCGCCAAGTGCGCGTGCGTCGTCCGACAGCGCGTCGAGGTGCTCGATCACGCGCTGCTTGCACGGATGCGTGATGTTCAGGCCGTTGTAGCCCATCCGCTGCGCGGCCTCGAGCAGTTGCGGCAGCGCGTCGACGGTCAGGCCGAGCGCGTCGAGATCGATGCGGCGGTACACGTAGCCGAATCCTTGGCGGAATCCTTCTTCCTCGTGCATCGCGGGCGACAGCGAACCGCCGATGCCCTGGCCGATCAGGCCGATCAGAAACGACGGGCGGCTCATCGTGCAGCTCCCTGCGCGAACAGCGTCGCCAGGCGCTGCAGCGCGAAGACGTAGCCTTCGGTGCCGCAACCGCAGATCACGGCTTCGGCCACGGCCGACACATACGAGTGGTGACGGAAGGCCTCGCGGCGATGCACGTTGGAGATATGCACCTCGATCACGGGCTTCGCGATCGCGGACAGCGCGTCGGCCAGCGCGACCGACGTGTGCGTGTAGGCAGCCGGGTTGATCACAATGCCGTGCGTGTCGTGACGCGCGGCGTGCAGCCAGTCGATCAGCTGGTGTTCGGCGTTCGACTGACGGAAGTCGATCTCCAGCCCGAGCCCCTCGGCCGCCGTGCGGCAGCGCTGCTCGAGGTCGGCGAGGGTCTCCGCGCCATAAATGTGGGGCTCGCGGGTCCCCAGCAGGTTCAGGTTCGGGCCGTTCAGCACCAGTACCTTGTGCTTGCTCATGATGATTTCTGCTCCAAAAACGGGGGCGGAACGTTAGCGACATCCGCCTCGTGACATCAGGATGTGGCGCTAGTGTGCGCCGGCATGCGCGCGCTGTCTTTCCGGGTTTTCGCTAATTTGTACCATCTAGTTAGTTTGTATAATTCGCCTCACTTCCCTAGTAAATTCGGGATATGGCGTTCGTCGTGAATTCAACGACTGGTTCATTCGGGTCCGATCGGCCGACGCCACACCCCGCTCATCGCAGGATTCGCCCATGCAGCGCTCGATCGCCACGGTGTCACTGTCCGGCACGCTCGCCGAGAAGCTCGCCGCCGTCCAGGCCGCCGGCTTCGACGGTGTCGAAATCTTCGAGAACGACCTCGTCTACTTCGACGGATCGCCCGCCGACGTGCGGCGCATGGCCGCCGATCTCGGCCTCGACATCGTGCTGTTCCAGCCGTTTCGCGACTTCGAGGGCGTGAGCCCGGCCCAGCTCGCGCGCAACCTCGACCGCATCCGCCGCAAGTTCGACGTGATGCACGCCCTCGGCACCGACCGCATCCTCGTGTGCAGCAACGTGTCGCCCGACACGATCGCGGACGACGCGCTGCTGGTCGACCAGCTCGGCGCGCTCGCCGAGGCCGCGCGGCAGGCCGGCGTGGTCGCCGCGTACGAGGCGCTCGCGTGGGGCCGCGTCGTGAAACGGTACGGCCATGCGTGGCAGCTCGTGAAGGCGGTGAACAGCCCGCACCTCGGCCTCGCGCTCGACAGCTTCCATACGTTGTCGCTCGACGATTCGCCGGACGCGATCGCCGACATCCCCGGCGACCGGATCGCGTTCGTGCAGATCGCCGATGCGCCGAAGCTCGCGATGGACGTGCTCGAATGGAGCCGCCACTACCGCTCGTTCCCCGGCCAGGGCGACTTCGACCTCGCGCGCTTCACCGCCCGCGTGATCGAGTCCGGTTACACGGGGCCGCTGTCGCTCGAGATCTTCAACGACGGCTTTCGCGCCGCGCCGACCGCGATCACGGCCGCCGACGGCCACCGCTCGCTGCTCTACCTGGAAGACCTGACACGGGCGCGGCTCGCGCAGGACGGCCGCGCGCCGGCGGCCAGCCAGCCACTGTTCGCGCCGCCGGCGCCGCCCGCGCACGTCGGGTTCCAGTTCATCGAATTCGCGGTCGACGCGCAGGCGGCGGCCACCGTCGGCGCATGGCTCGGCCGGATGCGGTTCCGGCTTGCCGGCCACCACCGGTCGAAGGACGTGACGCTGTTCCAGCACGGCGCCGCGTCGATCGTGCTGAACGCCGAGCGCGACTCGTTCGCCGATGCATTCTTCCAGCAGCACGGGTTGTCGCTGTGTGCGTCGGCGTTCCGCGTCGACGATGCGAAAGTGGCATTCGAGCGCGCGGCCGGCTTCGGCTACGCGCCGTTTTCCGGGCGCGTCGGCCCGAACGAGCGCGTGCTGCCGAGCGTGCAGGCGCCGGACGGCAGCCTCGAATACTTCGTCGACGAGGCGCCGAACGCACCGACGCTGTACGAATCGGATTTCGTGCTGACCGACATCGACGGTCCGAGCGAGGTCGGCCCGTTGACGGGCATCGACCACGTCTGCCTCGCACTGCCGGCCGACGCACTCGATACGTGGATCCTGTTCTTCAAGACCGCATTCGGCTTCGAGGCCGAGCGCAGCTGGCTCGTGCCCGATCCGTACGGGCTGATGCGCAGCCGCGCGGTGCGCAGCGCGGACGGCTCGGTGCGGATCGCGCTGAACGCGTCGGTCGACCGCCATACGGCCGTCGCCGAATCGCTCGACCGCTATCACGGCACCGGGCTGAACCACGTCGCGTTCCGGACCGACGACATCGTGAAGACGGTCGCCGCGTTCGCGGCCGACGGCGTGCCGTTCCTGCGCATCCCGCCGAACTATTACGACGATCTCGCCGCACGCTACGCACTGTCGGACGAGCTGATCGATACGCTGAGCGCCCACCATCTGCTGTACGACCGCGACGAAAACGGCGGCGAATTCCTGCATGCGTATACAGAACTGGTCGACAACCGCTTCTCGCTCGAGATCGTCGAGCGGCGCGGCGGCTACGACGGCTATGGCGCGACCAACGCGGCCGTGCGGCTCGCCGCGCAGGCCCAGCGCCGGAAATAACGGAGAAAGGGAATGTCGTCTCGGGGTCGGACCGGATAAGCCAAACCGGGCGACCTCCGTCACACGCGCACCATCATGGTGAATCCCGCGGCGACACCCCACCCGGCAAGGCCGGCCGCCCGCGCCCGGAGACACCCGTCCGGCGTGGGTTACATCCCGTAACGCGCACCGCACCGCAGCATCGGCGCGACCCGTGCGGTTTTAAGAATCGCTTAAGTCTTGGTCGGCACCATCCGCAACCAGTACCCGATGGATAGCTCGAAAAGGAGGACAGCGATGAGCGCCGTAGATGCACCCGCGGGCCGCCAGGCCGCCCCCCCTGCGAAAAAGACGATGCTGCGCCGGTTGCTCAGCCATCACGAAATCGCAACGCTGCTCGTGCTGCTGCACGCACCGATCGGCGCGAATGCCAAACCCGAATTGCCCGCGCTGCAGGAAGCCGGCCTCGTCGAGATGGTCAAGCTCGACGCCGATACCGCACCGAGCTTCCGGCTGACTGAAGACGGCTCGGCCGTCCTGAAAGGGCTCGGCTACCGCTGAGCCGCCGCTTTCCGCTTTCTGCTTTCTCCTTCCCCGTTACCCGTTCCCGCAGCACCCCGATCATCCCGACCCGCCGGCCCGGCCGGCGCACCACCTCACCCTGCCCGATCCTGCTGCATCAGCCGGTATTCGCTCGGCGTCACGCCGACCGTCGCCTTGAACTGGCGCGTGAACGCGCTGTGATCCGTATAGCCGCATAGCGCCGCGACGTCGGTCACCTTGTCGTGCGTGACGAGCAGCGCGGTGGCCGCATCGAGCCGCGTCTTCAGCAGCACCTGGCGCGGCGTCAGGTGAAACACCTTGTGGAAGTAGCGCTCCAGCTGCGCGACCGACATCCCGGCCATCTGCGCGAGCTGCTTCAGGTTCAGCGGCTGCACGAAGTGATCCTGGATGTGCTGGACCACGTCGGCGAGCTTGCTGTAGGCCGGATGCGAGCCCTCGTGCGCCTTCAGGTCGCGCGAGATGCCCGCGAGGCCGACCACCTTGCCGGCCGCGTCGCGCAGCGGCTCCTTGCAGGTCAGGCACCAGCCCGGCTGGCGGCCCGGATACAGATGCAGCTCGAGCTGGTCCATCAGCTGCTGGCCGGCGTTGATCGTCGCCATGTCCTGCTCGAAATAGGTCCGGCCGAACCGGCGCGGAAACACTTCGTCGGTCGTCTTGCCGAGCAGGTCGCGCTTGTCCTTGTAGCCGCAGCGCATCGCCAGCGTGCGGTTGACGAGCGCGTAGCGGCCGTTCGCATCCTTCACGAAGAACGCGACGTCCGGCAGCGCATCGAACACCGGCTCGAGCAGGCGGAAATGCGCGAGCATTGCGCCGAAATCGGCGTTGTCGGGCTGGTAGCGCAACGTATCGGACAGGCTCATGGGCGGTGCGGCAAGGAAGGTCGTCATCCCGGCATCTGCGAAGGGGGTGGCTGATGGCGTCGATTATAGGAGCGCCCTCGCGAACGCGTCGCGGCGATCACGGGACGCAGCGATCTCGGGCAAGCAAGCGGGCAAATCGGCGAACGGCGGCCCGCGCATCGCGCCGCCGGCCGACGATGACCGGATGGCCGCAAGCGGTGGCGCGTGGCGGGCTGTGCCGTTGTGCGCGCAACCACTGCCGCGCTCGCGTGTCCGGCCGCGGCGATTTCGCATCGGGCCGCGGCATGTCACCGCGCGCCGCCGCGCGTCGTCCGGCGATGTCGGCGATGTCGGTGATGTCGGTGATGTCCGTGACGCTGGCACACGCCACCGACGCCACGCGCGCCCGAACCCGCCATGCTAAAAATGCCGGCGTATCGCGTCTTGGCGCGTTTGCGCATCCCGCATGACGATTTCGGCATATATCAGGGTTATCGACGATATGCCGAAATCGTCGCCGACCGCGCACCGAACGCGCAAGACGCGCGTATTTTCGCTACCTAGACTTCGCTCAACGGTCACGAGACGACATCCCGCCGCCGCCGCGCACGCCGATTCCGGCACAACCCGCGCAGCGCCCGGCACGCCCCGCACGGCTTTCGCCAAGGCCTGCACACCGATACGTCTCGCCCGGTTTACCGCATCGGCCCGCTGGCCGGCCGCGGCCCAACCACGCCATCAAGGGGAAGTGAAAGTGAAGCTGAAGGTATCGCACGTCGCGCTGGCTGCCGCCTGCGCACTGTCGGGCGCACACGCCATCGCCGCCGACGTCGTCAAGATCGGTTTCGCCGCACCGCTGACGGGGCCGCAGTCGAACTACGGCACGGACATGCAGAAGGGCGTGCAGCTCGCGATCGCCGATTTCAACGCGACGCATCCGACGATCGGCGGCAAGCCGGTCACGTTCCAGCTCGACTCGCAGGACGACCAGGCCGACCCGCGCACCGGCACGACGGTCGCGCAGCGGCTGATCGACGACAACGTCCGCGGGATCATCGGCCACTTCAACTCGGGCACGAGCATTCCGGCATCCGACCTGTACGATCGCGCGGGGCTGCCGCAGATCTCGATGGCGACGTCGCCGCAATACACGGCACGCGGCTACAAGACCACCTACCGGCTGCTGACGAGCGACGCGCAGGCCGGCCGGATCGTCGGCACCTATGCGGTGAAGACGCTGCACTTCAAGCGCATCGCGATCATCGACGACCGCACGGCCTACGGCCAGGGCATCGCCGACGAATTCGCGAAGGCCGTGCAGGCCGCGGGCGGCACGATCGTCAAGCGCGACTTCACGAACGACAAGGCGCTCGACTTCTCGGCGATCCTGACCAACCTGAAGGGCATCAACCCCGACGCGATCTTCTACGGCGGCGGCGATGCCCAATCGTCGCCGATGATCCGCAAGATGCGTCAGCTCGGGATGAAGTCGGCGTTCGTGACCGGCGAGATGTCGCGCTCGCCGACGTTCCTGAAGGTCGGCGGCGAAGCGGCCGAAGGCGCGATCGTCTACATGGGCGGGCTGCCGAAGGAAAAGATGCCGGGCTTCGCCGGCTACGCATCGCGCTACAAGGCACGCTTCAATGAAGACGTGATCACCTACTCGCCCTACGCGTACGACGGCACGATCGCGCTGCTGACCGCGATGAAGGACGCGAACTCGACCGACCCGAAGGTCTACACGCCGTATCTCGGCAAGGTGTCGATCAAGGGCGTGTCGGCGCCGAGCATTGCGTACGACACGAAGGGCGACCTGAAGGATGCGCCGGTGACGATCTACAAGGTCGAGCACGGCGCGTTCAAGCCGGTCGACACGATCGCCGGCAACTGATCGAGCAGCTCCTTTCCCGCGCGGCGCGGCAAGCGGTTCACCCGCCTGCCGCGCCGCGTGCGTTTCGGGCCCGACGAAGTCCGAAGCATTCCTCGGCAGGCCTCGCGTGCCTGCATTTCGCGCTCCTGTAGAATCCCCCCACCCGCTTTGACGCTTCGTCTCCGTTGTGCCCCACCCCGGTGCGACGGTGCGTGTTTCGTGCGCCATCCGATGCGCGACACATGCTCGACGACGCAAGCCGCGCCTTGCCAGTCCATGCCGAAAAGCGGGCCCTGGAGACGCAGCACCGACAACAGCATTCGAAAACCGATCGTCCTGACCATGCAAGCTTCCGAACTGAGCGGCGTGCCTCGCGCCGCCGAACGCGCGCTCACGCGCAGCGACTATAAAACCCTTGGCCTTGCCGCACTCGGCGGTGCCCTCGAGTTCTACGACTTCATCATCTTCGTGTTCTTCGCGCCCGCGATCGGACAGCTGTTCTTCCCGCACGACATTCCCGACTGGCTGCGCCAGTTGCAGACGTTCGGCATCTTCGCGGCCGGCTATCTCGCCCGCCCGCTCGGCGGCGTGATCATGGCGCACTTCGGCGACCTGTTCGGCCGCAAGCGGATGTTCACGCTGAGCGTGCTGATGATGTCGGTGCCGACGCTGCTGATGGGCCTGCTGCCGACCTACGACTCGATCGGCATCCTCGCACCGGTGTTGCTGCTGCTGTTCCGCGTGCTGCAGGGCGCGGCCGTCGGCGGCGAAGTGCCGGGCGCATGGGTGTTCGTGTCCGAGCACGTGCCGTCGCGCCACATCGGCTATGCGTGCGGCACGCTGACCGCCGGCCTCACGGCCGGCATCCTGCTCGGCTCGCTGGTTGCCGCCGGCATCAACAGCCGTTACTCGGGCGCCGAAGTCACCGCGTTCGCCTGGCGCCTTCCGTTTTTGCTCGGCGGCGTGTTCGGCCTGTTCTCCGTGTACCTGCGCCGCTGGCTGCACGAAACGCCGGTGTTCGCCGAGATGAAGGCGAAGAAGGCGCTCGCGGCCGAGATTCCGCTGAAGGCCGTGCTGCGCGATCACGGCCGCGCGGTGATCGTGTCGATGCTGCTCACGTGGATGCTGTCGGCGGCGATCGTCGTCGTGATCCTGATGACGCCCGCGCTGCTGCAGAAGCAGTTCCACCTGACGCCCGCGACCACGCTGTTCGCGAACAGCGTCGCGACGCTGTGCCTGACGGCCGGCTGCATCACCGCCGGCTCGCTCGCCGGCCGGATCGGCGCGAAGCGCGTGCTCGGCATCGGCGGCCTCGTGCTGGCCGCGTGCTACCACCTGCTGTTCGTGCAGGTCGCGGCCGACGCGTCGACGCTGCCGCTGTACTACGGGATCGCCGGCTTCATGGTCGGCACGATCGGCGCGGTGCCGTTCGTGATGGTCCGCAGCTTCCCGGCCGTCGTGCGCTTCTCGGGCATCTCGTTCTCGTACAACGTCGCGTATGCGATCTTCGGCGGCCTCACGCCAGTGATCGTGTCGCTGATGATGAAGTCGAATCCGCTCGCGCCGGTCGTGTACGTCGCGGCGATCTGCGTGCTCGGCGCGATCGCCGTGCAGTTCTCGAAGGATGCGAAGGACCTGAAGGACGCACGCTGAACGCCGGCGCATACGCGCCCGCTGGATGAACAAAGGGCCGAATCCCGCGGCATGCGGGATTCGGCCCTTTTGTCTTGCTTCAGCACAGCTGACGGATGTGCGTCGCTTCGTTCAGCTCAGTGCACCGTCGTTCGACTCAGCGCAGCGCGCCGTACGACGAACTCGGCCGGCGCAGCGCGTCGATGCTCGCGCCGCCCGCGCCCGTCACGAACAACAGCAGGAACCCGCCGGCGATCGCGATGTTCTTCCAGAAGTGGATCACCATGTCGTGCTGGACCGCGGCGTCCGTCGCGTCCCAGAAATTGTGCCCGACCATCGCGGTCGCGACCGTGTAGAACGCCATCAGCAACGCGAGCGGCTTCACCTTGTAGCCGACGATCAGCAGCAGGCCGCCGAGCGCTTCGATCGTGACGACGACCGGCCCCATCACCTGCGGATAGGGCACGTTCAGCCCATGCAGATAGCCGATGAAATCGCTGTAGCCGAGCAGCTTCATCACGCCGCCCCACAAGAACAACGCCGCCAGCGCCAGGCGTGCGAAAAAAATGACGCCGGAATCGACGGAACGCGTCATGCCTCTCTCCTCGTATGCAAATCGGCCGTGCGCACGGGGCACGCCCGTGCGGTTCGGGGCCGCGCAACCCTGCGGGGCCCGCGGCAAATGGGCCAGCATAGAGGGTCTTGCCGCGGCGTCCAAGAAAAAGGTTGTAGCAATACGTTTCCGACGATCCTGATTCCCGACTCGATGCTAAAATTTCTTCAGCAGAATCACGACGTTACCACGACACTTAAGACAATTTGCCCCGCCTGCAATTCCGCCAACGTGACTGCTGGTGCCTGCGGCATCGGTAGCGCCAACGTCCATCAGGAATACATCTGCGAGGACTGTCAGTACGAGTTCACTGCGCTGTTCGCCCTCGCGGCCTACTACCCCGGCCATCCGGCATAGGGTCGTCACCCTGTGCGGAGTTAATCCGGGGCACCCGCATTCCAGGTGATGGCCTGGCTCCGCTTCGGGGCGTCGCCCTTGATTAACTCAGTCCCGATTCGCCTCAATAATCTGGTCCAGCACATCGGCGTCATCACTAGGCTCCTCCGTGCCCCGAAAAATGCAAACCTCCGTATGTCCGTCTCGGAACACGTCTACTTCGACGCGCATCCCGACCACGGTAATCGAGACCAACACCGTGTCGGGTCGATTCCGGCTCAGGGTGTAGTGAATTTTCGCGGAGTCGAGCCGGTCGAGCAGATCAAACAGGGCATTTGCCGTCATGTCGGGTACCTATTTCTTGAATCGATTATCGTTGAGCAGCTTCAGCGCCTTACGCGCCTCTTTGATACCGTCGCTCGCGTCGCCTTGAATCTCGTTGAGCGTCGAATTCAAATACTGCCCTGGAAATTCGCGCAGCACCGAGCCCTTGCATTCAGCTCTGATGATGTCGCAGGCCATCATATCGCCACGGTCGATCCCTGCAACTTGAACCGCGTCTCCCAAGGCGTCCGCCGAATAATCGAACGGCGACGCATCAGCGAGCGAGGCGGAGTCAGTGAAACTCGTGCCTCCTGCGAAGTTGGCGGCACCGCCAGCGCCACCAATTCCGACAACGCTTTGCAGATAGCTCATAAGTTCGCCGGCCGACACGTCGTTCGGCATCGCCCAACTCGGTAGGGGTTTGTCCACTGGGAGCGCGGCCACTCCGGGCACGCTTGCGAGTCTGCTGGCTCGCGGGAATGGTGGAGTTGAGGGCTGACCGCCAGCAGCGCCACCACCGCCCACTGGACGATCGATAGAAACGATCACACGTCCGGACTCAATGGCGGACCTAAGCGCGGCTACCGGATCACCCTGAAAAACGCTCAGTCCCAATTCGCGTAGGTAGCCCGTCGCACCAGATGTCAGCCCCGCATACTTCGGCCAGTGCAGCATCAATTCGGAAACAGCGCTGCGTTGGTCGGCCGTCAGAGGCGCAGAATTTCCAGCGCTAGATGTCAGCGTAGCGCGTTTTCCTGGACCCAACTCGATAGTCACTGAGGCCATGAATGCCGTTCTCCGTATGCAGTTCGCGTGCAGAAGTGCCGAAAGCCCTTGGAGCCGATACTTTACCCTACCAACTAAAACGGCCCGCCGAAGCGAGCCGTCGTTAGGGCCGTCACCCTGTGCTGAGTTATTCCGCGTGCAGGCCGTCGAGGATGTCTGCCGCCTCTCGCCCCGTATTGTCCGGGCAGAGGTGCGCATACTTCTGGGTCATCGTCGGACTGGCGTGCCCGAGCAGATGCTGCACCTTCAATAGCGAGACGCCCTGGGCCTTCTTCACTGCCTCCACCATCGGACGGATGATGTCCGAGGCGATGCGCTGACCATGCTGGACTTCACCGAGGTCTCGGGAAGCCGTGGTGCCGTCCTCTTTCTCGCGGATGAGGGTCCTGCGGTAGCGCTCGATGCCGCGCTGCACCTGGAAGTGCTCCCAGGACCGCTGCGCGGCTACGTCATTCGCCCCTACAGGCACCGGCTTTCCCGTGTACGGAAACGTGCCGGGTGTAACTACTTGATTCGATTCGCTGTCAGATGCGGCCAAAATCTTCCCCTTAAAAATCAATCACATAGGGGGATGGATTCAGGCGGCGCAACGTTGTAGCAAATCTTTACACTGCGGCTGTGACGCAGGCGCGACGGCGCCGCGAAAAGTGGCGTTCGGCCGTTGTCCAAAATAACGGGAACCGGCCCTAACTCGCCTCGCTCAGCAGCACGCCTTTCTTGAAGATGAAGCAGCCGTAGCCGCGCAACTCGCCGGTGACGATCACCGCATAGGTCTGCTGCGCGCGTTCGTAGAATGCGAAACGGTCGATGCCCGCGACCGGTACCGCGCGCCCTTCCGCGCGATCGATCTCGGCCTGCACTTCGCGCTGCACGGGCGGCACCGCGGCCGGATCGCCGACCACCTCCATCCGCCACGCGGGCGTGTCGACGAACGTGTCGAGCGGCAGTACGGACAGCACCGCGCGCGCGACGCGCGCCGAATCGGCGCCGTCGATGCGCAACGCGCGGCCAACCACGGTGTGCTCCGCGACGGATTCCGCCGGG
Organism: Burkholderia sp. 22313; assembly: GCF_052045245.1. Classification (NCBI taxonomy): domain Bacteria; kingdom Pseudomonadati; phylum Pseudomonadota; class Betaproteobacteria; order Burkholderiales; family Burkholderiaceae; genus Burkholderia; species Burkholderia sp. 22313. The sequence continues at coordinate 45,430 of NZ_JBQEON010000038.1, read as the reverse complement.
AAATTCGCATCGCAGATTGCCACTTCATCTCCGTGGCCCATCGCGCGCAGCGCATGCAGGATGTCGGCGTGCAGCAGCGGATCGAGGTTCTTCAACATGTGGGCAAGTCTCCGGGATCAGGAACGAACCGCATAACGTTACCCGATCCCGGACGCCACCGGGCATGCACGGTTCGCGTCACGCCGCCGCGGCCGGCATTTCGTCGATGAAACCCGTGACCGACTTCAGGCGGCCCGACGCGTCGACGGTGCCGAAATCCGAACCCTTCACGATCGCCGCGCCGTCGGGCGACACGAGCGCCCACGAGAAGCGCAGGTGCTGGCCGAAGCCGTCGACGTCGGTCGTGCGACGGAAACGGAACGCGGGGAAGCGTTCCTGCACCGCGGCGATCATCGTGTCGATGCCCGCGTGACCGTCGCCGGCCATCAGCGGATCGCGATAGGCCGCGTCGCTCGCGTAGGTCGCATCGATCAGCGCGCGCCGGCGTGCGACATCGGGCTCGTTCCATGCATCGAAATAGCGGTCGATCAGCTCGGCGTGAGCGGCTTGGGCGGTGTTCATGGCGAAGCTCCTTGTGTCGGTGAGGGACGATGTCGTGAACCTTTCGGGTTCGCGTGACGCTATCGTCGCCGCGCCCGCACCGGTGGTCGATTACGTTCGAGGTAAGGAAATCGCGCCGCCGAATCGCGCGCCAAAATCGGCCTGGGTGTTTAGTCCCGCCCTCCGCCGACGCCATCGCAACGAAAAACGGGCGCCCGAAGGCGCCCGCATCGTCTGCCGTTACCGCCGCGCGCGTCAGGTCACCGGCGCCGGGTTGAACAGCGTCAGCGCATTCGCGAGCTTCCATTGCTCGGCCCACGTGCGGCGCGTGCCGCTCGCGACGTCGAGCATCAGCCGGAACAGCGCCCAGCCCACGTCCTCGATCGACGCCGCGCCGGTCGCGATCTGTCCCGCGTCGAGATCCATCAGGTCGTGCCAGCGGCGCGCGAGATCGCTGCGCGTCGCGACCTTGATCACCGGCACCTGCGCGAGGCCGTACGGCGTGCCGCGCCCCGTCGTGAAAATGTGCAGGTTCATCCCCGCCGCGAGCTGCAGCGTGCCGCAGATGAAGTCGCTCGCGGGCGTCGCCGCGTACAGCAGCCCCTTCTGCCGCGCCCGGTCGCCGGGACGCACGACGCCGGCGATCGGCGCGCTGCCCGACTTCACGATCGAGCCCATCGCCTTCTCGACGATGTTCGACAGGCCGCCCTTCTTGTTGCCGGGCGTCGTGTTCGCGCTGCGGTCGACGCGGCCGCGCTGCAGATAGCGGTCGTACCAGTCCATCTCGCGGATGATCTCGCGGGCGACGTCCTCGTTCGCCGCGCGCGACGTGAGCTGCGCGACGCCGTCGCGCACTTCGGTCACTTCCGAAAACATGATCGTCGCGCCGGCGCGCACCAGCAGGTCGGCCGCGAAGCCGACCGCCGGGTTCGCGGTGAGCCCCGAGAACGCGTCGCTGCCGCCGCACTGCACGCCGACGACGAGATCCGACGCCGGGCAGGTTTCGCGACGACGACGGTTCAGCCGTTCGAGGTGCGCTTCGGCCATCTTCATGATCGAGTCGATCATCGAGTTGAAGCCGACGTGCGCGGCGTCCTGCAGGCACACGACGCCGCCGTTCTCCGTCGCACCGTCGGCCGCCACCGGAATCGTGCCGGGCGGCAGCAGGCGCTCGGGCTGCAGCTTCTCGCAGCCGAGGCTCACCGTCATCACCTCGCCGCCGAAGTTCGGGTTCAGGCTGATGTTGCGCAGCGTACGGATCGGGATGTCGGCGTCGGGCGCGTCGATCGCGACGCCGCAGCCGTACGTGTGCTCGAGCCCGACCACGTCGTCGACGTTCGGGTAACGCGGCAGCAGTTCGTCCTTGATCCGCTTCACCGCATGCTCGACGACACCCGACACGCACTGCACGGTCGTCGTGATCGCGAGGATGTTGCGCGTGCCGACCGAGCCGTCCGGGTTGCGGAAGCCCTCGAACGTATAGCCTTCGAGCGGCGCCAGCGGCGGCGCGGCGCGCGTGGCGAGCGGCAGGTCGTCGAGCCCCGGCGGCTCGGGCATGCGCATCGTGCGCTCGTTGACCCAGCTGCCGCGGCGCAGTTCGGTGAGCGCGTAACCGATCACGACGTTGTAGCGGACGATCGGGTCGCCGGCCGCGAGATCGGCCAGCGCGACCTTGTGACCTTGGGGCACGCCTTCGCGCAGCGTCAGGCCGTCGGCGAACGTCGCGCCCTCGGGCAAACCGCCGTCGTTGACGACGATCGCGACGTTGTCGTCCGGATGCACGCGAATGTAGAGAGGGGAAGCAGTCATCGGAATTCCTGGGAAGCCACCGTCAAATCGTTAGTCATCATACGACATTCAACACCAACCTGTGATGGTACGTAAACCCTTATCCGGAAAGACCCTACCCTTTACCAGCCAGCAAACCGCTTGCGCCGCTCATGCTTGCGTTGTACGATGACATACAACGACATCGCCACTATGGCTCGGATGCCGTGCCCGACGAACCCAGCACTCGCGCTAGACGGACGACCCAACCATGACTTCACCGCAAGAACTCAAACAGATCATCTCCCACGGCCTGCTGTCGTTTCCGCTGACGGATTTCGACGCCGACGGCAGCTTCCGCCCGACCACCTATGCCGAGCGCCTCGAATGGCTGGCGCCGTACGGCGCGACCGCGCTGTTCGCGGCCGGCGGCACCGGCGAATTCTTCTCGCTCACGCAGCGTGAGTATTCGGACGTGATCCGCGTCGCGACGGAAACCTGCAAGGGCAAGGTGCCGATCCTGGCCGGTGCCGGCGGCGCGACGCGCGTCGCGATCGAATATGCGCAGGAAGCGGAGCGCCTCGGCGCGAGCGGCGTGCTGCTGATGCCTCACTACCTGACCGAAGCCAGCCAGGAAGGCATCGCCGAGCACGTCGAGCAGGTGTGCCGCGCGCTGAAGGTCGGCGTGGTGGTGTACAACCGCGCGAATTCGAAGCTGAACGCCGACATGCTCGAGCGCCTCGCCGATCGTTGCCCGAACCTGATCGGCTTCAAGGACGGCGTCGGCGAAATCGAGAGCATGGTCACGATCCGCCGCCGCCTCGGCGACCGCTTCGCGTACCTCGGCGGCCTGCCGACGGCCGAAGTCTACGCAGCCGCGTACAAGGCGCTCGGCGTGCCGGTGTACTCGTCGGCCGTGTTCAACTTCATCCCGAAGACGGCGATGGCATTCTACGAAGCGATCGCGAAGGACGACCACGCGACGGTCGGCCGCCTGATCGATGAGTTCTTCCTGCCGTACCTGAAGATCCGCAACCGCCGCGCAGGCTACGCGGTCAGCATCGTGAAGGCGGGCGCGAAGCTCGTCGGCCACGACGCGGGCCCGGTGCGCGCACCGCTCGTCGATCTCACCGACGACGAAGTCGCCGAACTGGACGTGCTGATCAAGAAGATGGGCCCGCAGTAAGCGGAGACGGCCGGCGCGGCGCCTTCAGCGGCGCCGCGGGCGGCTTGTCGATGGTTGCCTGCATTGCATCCCGGCNCCGCGCCCGTTAACTGCGCAGGTAGCGGCAGGCAGGCTGGCAACGCATCCCGGCGCGATGCGCGCCCTCACATCTGCGCGATGACGCCGATGATCCGGTGACGCACGTTGCCGAGCTTGATCCGGGTCGATTCGATCTGCCCTTGTGCACCCGCACGCGCGCGCGTGTTCGACTCGCTGCCGAGAATCTGCCCCAGCACGTCGCGGTCGACCACCGCATCGAAAAAACGGCCGACGGTGATCGTCGCGGACTGCTTCGCGGTCAGCAGCGCGCTGTTGGCCTGCATCAGCGCGTCGGTGCGCAGGTTCGGGTCGCGTTCGTCGATGCCGCGGCGATGCTCGAGCGCGAACACCAGCGCTTCCATGTCCTGCCTGAAGCGGCGCACGGCAAGGCCGAACATCAGCGAATGCGCGTCGGAGCCGGTCACGGGCCGGCCCTGGTTGATGGTCACGTCGAATTCGCTGCCGCCCAGGTCGCGCTGGAATTCCAGCAGCGCATTCGCGAGCACGCGCCCTTCGCTGTACTGGCCGATCCGGCTGCGCACGGACTGTGCGACATCGCCGATCGCCTTCCACAATCCGGCGGCGAACAGGTGGTCGCCACGCTTGCTGATGTTCATCGGATGGCTCCTTGTTGGTCTTTTGTCGTCTCTCAGGCTCGCCCGCGGACCGGGCGGTCCGAGGCCTCGCTACTGTAGGAGAAATTCCGGCGACGCGAAAGCCAATGCTCACTCGCCAAGGCGATACATCGTCGATAGCATCATTTGATGCCATAATTGATGCATCGACTTTCCCGGGAGCCGCACATGCGCACCACCTTGTCCCTCGACGACGCGCTGCTCGCCAAAGCGCAGCAATTAACCGGTGTCACCGAAAGGTCGGCGCTGGTGCGAGAAGCGCTGCGCGCATTGATCGCGCGCGAAAGCGCACGCCGGCTTGCCCGCCTCGGCGGCACCGAGCCCGATCTCGAATCTGTTCCACGCCGCCCGTCGGAGCCAGCATGATTCTTGTCGACACTTCAGTGTGGATCGACCACCTGCGGGCCGGTGATGCGGCGCTCACGACATTGCTGGAAGGCGACCGCGTGTTGATCCATCCCTTCATCATCGGCGAGCTTGCCCTCGGCAGCCTGCGCGATCGCCAGACCGTACTGGATGCGCTGCGCGACCTTCCCGCCGCCACCCCGGCAACCGACGACGAAGTCCAGCGCATGATCGATGTCGTACCGCTTCACGGGCTCGGCATCGGTTACGTCGACGCCCATCTGCTTGCCTCGGCCAGACTGACCGGTGGCAGCAAGCTGTGGACACGCGATCGGCGCCTGCTGGCCGCAGCCGAGCGCCTCCGACTCGCCGCCCATCCCGCTCACTGACCGCGCGAAATCGGCGGCACGACGCCCACCACAAATGAAAAAGGCGGCGGCGCCCCGTGGGCACCGTCCGCCGCCATGTTTCAACCTGCCGGAACGCGCCCCTGCCAGGGATGCGCCTTCAGCCGTTTCGCCCCGTCACTCCGCCTTCCCGTCCCGCAGGCGCGGAATCTCGAGCGGGTTGCGTTCCTGCAGCCCCTCCGGCAGCAGATCGTCCGGGAAATCCTGATAGCACACGGGCCGCAGGAAACGGTCGATCGCCGTCGCGCCGACCGACGTGACGGCCGGGTTCGACGTCGCCGGGAACGGCCCGCCGTGCACCATCGCGTCGCACACTTCGACGCCGGTCGGATAGCCGTTGACGAGCAGGCGCCCTGCCTTGCGCTCCAGAATCGGCAGCAGGCGGCGCGCGAGCGGCTTGTCGTCGGCGTCCATCTGCAGCGTGGCCGTCAGTTGGCCCTCCAGCGCGTCGAGCACGCGCGCGACTTCGTCGAGATCGCGGCAACGCACGATCAGCGATGCCGGCCCGAATACCTCGTGGCTGAACGCCGGCTCGGACAGGAACGCCTGCGCGGCGACTTCGTACAGCGCGCCGCCTGCCTGGCATTCGGTCTGCGCCGCCTCGCCCGCGCCGATTTCACGCACGCCCGGCAGTTCGGCCAGCTTGCCGCGGCCGCTGCGATACGCGTCGGCGATGCCGTGCGTCAGCATCACGCCGGCCGGCTTCTTCGCGAGCGCCTGCGCGGCGACCGACTCGAATCGGTCGAGGTCGGGACCGTCGATCGCCAGCACGAGGCCCGGGTTCGTACAGAACTGGCCGGTGCCGAGCGTCAGCGAATCGACGAAGCCGGTCGCGATCGCGTCGCCGCGCGCGGCCAGCGCGGCCGGGAACAGCACGACCGGGTTGATGCTGCTCATTTCCGCATAGACGGGAATCGGCTGCGGACGCGCGTTCGCATGCTGCACGAGCGCCATGCCGCCCTGCCGCGACCCGGTGAAGCCAACGGCCTGGATCGCCGGATGGCTGACGAGCGCCGCGCCGATCACGCGGCCGGGGCCGATCAGCAGCGAGAACACGCCGGCCGGCATTCCGCATTTCGCGACCGCCGCGCGGATCGCGCGACCGACCAGCTCCGACGTGCCGAGGTGTGCTTCATGCGCCTTCACGATCACCGGGCAGCCGGCCGCCAGGGCCGATGCGGTATCGCCGCCGGCCACCGAGAACGCGAGCGGGAAATTGCTCGCGCCGAACACGGCCACGGGCCCGAGCCCGACCTTCTGCAGCCGCAGATCCGAGCGCGGCAGCGGCGTGCACGCGGGCTGCGCGGGATCGATCGACGCGGCGAGGAAGCGCCCGTCGCGCACGACGCGCGCGAACAGCCGGAGCTGGCCGACGGTGCGGCCGCGCTCGCCCTGCAGCCGCGCGACGGGCAGGCCGGTCTCGGCGTGCGCGCGCTCGATCAGCGCGTCGCCGAGCGCGACGATTTCGTCGGCGATCGCTTCGAGAAACGCCGCGCGGGCCGCGAGCGGCTGTGCGCGGTACGCGTCGAACGCGTCGCCCGCGAGTGCGCATGCGCGCTCGACATCGGCCTGAGTCGCGACGCCGAAGGCCGGTGCGTCAATCGGCGCGCCCTTCGTCGGGTCGAACGCGCGCAAGGTACCGGCCGAGCCGGCCACCGTTTCGGCGCCGATCAGCATCTCTCCAGTCAGTTGCATGGGGTGTGCTCCGTGGTTCGTTCGGGAATGGTTCGTCCATTGTATCTCAACAGATACGATGTCTGCCGACAGCATTGCATCATTCTCGCCGCCTGCGATGGCGCCGACGATACACTCGAAAGCCTTGTCGGGCCAGATCAGCACGACCTTCCCACACTGTGGCAACGATCTTCACAGGGAAAACCCGAGGTTTCTGCGTCCTGACATTCCCCCTAAACTTTCGCTCATGTCATACGACGACGTACATTTAAATGCCTAATCAGACCACCCCACGCGATCTTCCGATCGACCTCGCCGGCAGCGCGCGCCGCACCGCCGTGCGCTACTGGATCCTGGCGATGCTGTTCGTCGTCACGACGCTCAACTACGCGGACCGCGCGACGCTGTCGATCACCGGCACCCCGATCCGCAAGGCGTTCGGCATCGACCCGGTGACGATGGGCTACATCTTCTCGGCGTTCAGCTGGGCGTACGTGCTCGCGCAATTGCCGAGCGGCTGGCTGCTCGACCGCTTCGGCGCGCGCCGCGTGTATGCGACCAGCATCTTCCTGTGGTCGGCGTTCACGCTGCTGCAAGGCACGATCGGCCTCGGCGGCAGCGCCGCGTTCGCGGTGACCGCGCTGTTCGTGATGCGCTTCGCGGTCGGCATTGCCGAGGCGCCCGCGTTCCCGGCGAACGCGAAGGTCGTCGCGAGCTGGTTCCCGACCGCCGAGCGCGGCACGGCGTCGGCGATCTTCAACGCCGCGCAGTATTTCGCGGCGGTGGTGTTCTCGCCGCTGATGGCGTGGCTCACGCATGCGTACGGCTGGCATCAGGTGTATCTGTGGCTCGGCCTCGCCGGCATCGCGCTCGCGTTCCTGTGGCTGCGCGTGATGAAGGATCCGGCCGACCATCCGGGCGTGAACCGCGCCGAACTCGCGCATATCGAGCAAGGCGGCGGCCTCGTGCGCACGACGGGCCGGCCGGCCGGGGCGCGCGGCAATGGCAGCGGCGCCGCGTCCGAAGGCAGCCGCGTCGCGGGCTGGTACTACGTGCGCCAGCTGCTGTCGAACCGCATGCTGCTCGGCGTCTACCTCGGCCAGTACTGCGTGAACGTGCTCACGTACTTCTTCCTCACGTGGTTCCCGATCTATCTCGTGCAGGCACGCGGGATGTCGCTGCTGAAGGCCGGCTTCATGACGTCGCTGCCGGCGATCTGCGGGTTCCTCGGCGGCGTGCTCGGCGGGATGCTGTCGGATACGCTGATCCGTCGCGGCGTGTCGCTGACGCTCGCGCGCAAGATCCCGATCGTCGGCGGGATGGCGCTGTCGATGGTCATCATCGGCTGCAATTACGTCGACAGCGAAGTGCTGGTGATCGCGCTGATGGCCGTGTCGTTCTTCGGCAAGGGGATCGGCTCGCTCGGCTGGGCGGTTGTCGCGGACACCGCGCCGAAGGAAGCGATCGGCCTGTCGGGCAGCTTGTTCAACATGTTCGGCAACACGGCCGGCATCGTCGCGCCGATCGCGATCGGCTATCTGGTCGGCGCGAGCGGCTCGTTCAACGGCGCGCTCGTGTTCGTCGGGCTGAACGCGCTCGTGACGGTGTTCAGCTATCTGGTGATCGTGAAGGACATCAAGCGCGTCGAGCTGCGCCATCGCGACGCTTGAGCACCGGCGGAAGGGCAGGAACAGGACGGCGGCCGCGCGAACGGCCGCCGTTTTCACATCGGGCCGCCGAGTGGGCGACGCGCAACATGTCGTGCTCCCCGGCGAACCCGATACGCGGCGCCGGCACCGCCGGGCATGCTCCGCTCCGAACGGTGACAGCGGAATCAAGCCGGGCGGCGCCTCGCACCGAGGTCGAATGCTTACCTCGCAGGTAATGCCCGGCTCGCCCAGGATTGCCTATCATCGCCCTCATGAACTCGACCGCCGCTCTCCCCTCGCTCCCCCCGTCCGCCGGCCGTGCGTCCGGCATCGGCCCGCTGCTGCGCACCTGGCGTCAACGCCGGCGCCTGAGCCAGATGGCGCTCGCGCTGGAGGCGGAGGTGTCCGCGCGGCACCTGAGCTTCGTCGAATCCGGTCGCGCGCAGCCGAGCCGCGACATGGTGCTGCATCTCGCCGAGCGCCTCGACGTGCCGCTGCGCGAGCGCAACGCGCTGCTCGTCGCGGCCGGCTATGCGCCGCTGTTTCGCGAGCGGCCGTTCTCCGATCCGCAGCTCGATGCGGCGCGCCACGCGGTCGAAGCCGTGCTGCGCGGCCACGAGCCCTATCCGGCGTTGGCGGTGGATCGCCACTGGACGCTGCTCGCCGCGAACCGGATGCTCGGCGCGCTGGTCGCGCAGGCCGACCCGGCGCTGCTGCAGCCGCCCATCAACGTGCTGCGCCTGAGCCTGCATCCGGCAGGCCTGGCGGTGCAGATCGTCAACTGGCACGAATGGCGCGCGCATATCCTGCACCGGCTGCAGCGGCAGATCGATGCGAGCGGCGACCGCACGCTGCATGCGCTGCGCGAGGAACTCGCCGCGTATCCGGCGCCGGACGGCCAGCCCGACGACCCGCATGCGCGCACCGACTACGCGGACATCGCGGTGCCGCTGCGACTGCGCACGGCGGCCGGCGAGCTGACGTTCTTCAGTACGACGACCGTGTTCGGCACGCCGGTCGACGTCACGCTGTCGGAACTCGCGATCGAGGCATTTTTCCCGGCGAATCCGGAGACGGCGGACGCGATGCGGGCACTGGCGGACGCGTTGCCGGCGCAGTGGCGCACTGATGACGCAGGTCAGGTGGTTCCCGCGCACGGATAGCGGTGTTCGAGTGAACGGCCGGCAAGCGACGGACCGTACGGTCCGTTGCGTGCGTCACTGCATTCAGGCAGCGGACACCCTGCACCGCGCGCGTCCGAATCGCTCGCATTCCGTTCGCGAAAGCGAATCACGATACCGCGCCGGGCGGCTTGCCCGCGCGCTCCGCCTCACCCGCCAGCGCGCGATCATCGGGCAAAACGACGGCACAGCGCGTGCGGTCGTTCGCGGTTTCATCACGCACATCACCCGACGAATTTCCTCCAATTCATAGCATTCAGACGCCGCGGCAAACATGTGCGCGACTGAGGCCAATCAAAATGCGTCGTCGCGATTCGAGCTTCGGATCGTTGAAGTTCGGACTGCCGTGACAGAGGCAAGCCGCTGCACTCGCGGCCTGTTACCCGTCGCCTCATCAAGCCGGCGAACGTCAATTTTTGTTAGTACACCTTCTATTTTTCGTTAAAAAATCGTCGCCTGTCATGAAGGCGTCACGAACGAATCCACGCGATCCGGAAATGGCGAGCGGGGCCAAGCAAGCCACAACACGATTTTTACATTGAGATCAGGAAAACAAATGAGCAAGCATCAACGAGGGTTGGGAAATTCGGCACAACGCGTGCCGGGGAAGTCGAAAGCCGCGCTGGCTGTTGCAGTGAGCGCGGCTGTCGTCGCATTCGGGGCTTCGGCGCCCGCGCGCGCGGACTATGTGCAGAACGGGAATACCGTCGACACGGTGTGCGCCGATAACCTCGCGATGTCGGGGACCAGCACCTATCCGGCAACCGCCAGGGGCTGCGACAACATTGCAATCGGCCCGTCGGCGGTCGCGGATGCGGGCTCGGCGACCGCCTATAGTGAAACCGTCGCGATCGGCCGGCAAGCGGTCGCAACGGGCACGGCGGCAACGGCGGTGGGCGGCAATTCCACCGCCACCGGGGACCAGGCAACGGCGCTGGGAGCCGGTGCCGGCGCGATCGGCACGCAGGCAACGGCTGTCGGCAACGGCGCAAGCGCGAATGGCGCAACGGCCTCGGCATTCGGTCAGGGCGCATTCGCCGTCGACCAGTCGACGGCGGTCGGGCAAGGTGCGAGCGCCACCGCGACATTCTCGACGGCGGTCGGCAAGGGCAGCGTCGCGGCCGGCGGCACAGCCCTCGGCTTCCAGGCCAACGCTGGCGCAGGCGATGCAGTCGCGCTCGGCGTCGACAGCTCGGCATCCGCTACCGGCAGCGTCGCCATCGCCCGTGCGACGGCCTCCGCCGTGAACGCGGTCGCGATCGGCGAAGGGGCGAACGCCGCCAATGCAAACTCAGTCGCGCTGGGCTCGAATGCTACGACGCGCGCCTTTACGACCGTCAACAGCGTGGCGCTGAACGGCGTGACCTACAGCGGATTCGCGGGCACGCCGGTCGGCGTGGTGAGCGTCGGCAGCGCGGGCGCGGAGCGCCAGATCGTCAACGTCGCGGCCGGCGCGATCAGCGCGACCAGTACGGACGCGGTGAACGGCTCGCAGCTCTTCTCGATCGCCAATCAGGTGTCGACGCTGACGACCGACCTGGCCAGCCTCACGACGACCGTCGGCAAGATCTCGTCCAGCGTCCCGAGCGGCACGGCGACGGATCCGACGGACACCGCGATCGGTACGAATACGTCGGTCACGGCGACGAACGGCACCGCGCTCGGCAACGGCTCGAACGTGTCAGGCGACAACGGTACGGGGGTCGGCGTGAATTCGACCGTCGCGGCCACCAACGGCACGGCCATCGGCACGAATTCGAAAGTCACCGCGGCCAACGGAACGGCGATCGGCACGGGCTCGAACGTGTCGGGCACGGATTCGACCGCGATCGGCACGAACAGCCGCGCAAGCGCGAACAACGCGGTCGCGCTGGGCGCGAATTCGGTTGCCGATCGAGACAACACGGTGTCGATCGGTGCGCCCGGTGCCGAGCGTCAGCTGACCAACGTGGCGGACGGCACCGCACCGACGGACGGCGTGAACGTGCGTCAGTTGAACGGGGCGATCAATTCGGTTCGCGAGGAAATGTCGAAGTACCGCAAGGACGCCAGCGCGGGCACCGCAAGCGCGATCGCGATGGCAAACCTGCCGCAGGCCGTACTGCCGGGTGAAAAGGTGGTCGCGCTCGGCGGCGGTACGTACGGCGGCCAAAGCGCGATGGCAGTCGGCTTGTCCGTCGCAACGGCGAAATGGCTCGTCAAGGGCTCGATCACGACGGCGGTGTCGGGCCACGGCTCGTTCGGTGCCGGCGCGGGCGTCGGCTACCGCTGGTAATCGGCCTCACGTCGCGAAGCATCGGCGCATCGTCGGTCAACGCAAGCACGCGAGCCATCAGCGCGGCCCGCGCCGATGGCGCTGCAATGTCGGGCGGCGCGCCGATCTGCCGAGGATCCGCGCCGCCCGACACGCTTCGTGCGCAATCAGTCGTAGCAATCAGGCGTCGTCATGGCCGACATGAAAGGAGCGGCACGGGCACGGCACACGGCATGCCGATTGAAAGGTGTGGTTGTTAAGCTGCTCGGCGAGACCGGCGGCCCCTTCGAATACACACCATGAAAAACAATACGCTTGCCACGCTGTTACTGTGCGCCGCCGTGCCCGGCGTCGCGCTCGCCCAGTCGATCGCCACCCCGGCGCTGAAGCCCGGCGACACCTGGACCTACGTCAACACGGTTGAAATCGGCCCGAACGGCTGGCGCCAGACGCGCGACCGGATCTCCGTGCAGCGCACGACCGCCGACCACATCTATATCGAAACGCAGCAGAGCGGCGCGACGCAGGCGCCCCGCGAATTGATCGTCGACGCGGACTGGAGCCGCGCACGCAGCGTGAACGGCACCGAAACCGTGGTGAACCGCCCGCTCGCGTTTCCGCTGACGGTCGGCAAGACGTGGGCGATCCGGTACAGCGAAGCGCATCCGAATCCGCAGCACGCGTCGGAAACGTACGACACGCATTACAAGGTCATCGGCCCCGATACCGTCACCGTGCCCGGCGGCAAGTTCGATGCGATCAAGATCGAGGCCGAAGGCACGTGGAAAGCCGAAACCGCGCCACGACAGTCGACCGTATCGGGCGTATCCCACAACGCAGGCGGCTCGACGATCGTGATGCAGAGCCGCCACAACGGGACGGCGGAAGTGACCGGCAAGACCTACAAGGCGTTCTGGTATGTGCCGGCGGTCGGCCGCTGGGTCAAGTCGGTCGAGGAGTACTACGACGCGAACGGCATGCGCACGGCGCGCTATTCGGACGAACTGGCGTCGTTCAAGCGTGCCGGCGCAGACAGCGGCTCGCCGTTGGCCGGCAGGCCCGCACCCGTGCCCGCCCCGCCGGAAAGCGCGCCTCCCGGCGATCAATGACGGAGCACGCGCTCACCTACGTATAAAGCGACGCCTGCGGCAATTCCCCCGTCAGCGCGAACCGGCCGACATCACGCAGCCGATAGTCGAGCGGATCGTGCAGCGTATGCGTGCGGGCATTCCGCCAGAAGCGGTCGAGGCCGAGCGATGCGGCCGTCGCGCGGGCGCCGCACGCATCGAACAGCGCCTCGCCATTATCGAGCGCCGCGCGCTGCGCGACGATCTTCGCCTCCGACACGGCGAGCGCCACTTCCGCACGTTCACGGGTCGTCAGCGCTTCGCGCCGCTCCCAGGCACGCTGCAACGCGAAGGCTGCGCGATCGGCCAGCGCCGCCGCCGCAACCGCCTGCACGCGCATGTCGCCGAAACGCTGCAGCGTATAGGGATCGTCGCTCGCCTGCGCGGCACCCGCGTTGATCCACGGCCAGCCGTACGTCTGCACGTAGTCGCGCGCGTCGGCCAGCGCACCTTCCGCAAGCCCGACGAACAGGTTCGTCAGCACGAGCTGCGACACCAGCGTGCGCAGCGTCGCGCGCGGCGTCGGCGGCGTTTCCGATCGGTGCAGCACTTCGTCCGGCGCGAGGATCACGCCGTCGAAGCGTACGCTGCCGCTATCGGTCTGGCGCTGGCCGATCGGATCCCAGTCCTCGTTGACCGTGATCCCGTCACGATCGGTCGGCACCACGCCGAACACGGCGCGGCCGGTTTCCGGATCGTGCGCGGACACGGTCATCCGCTGCGAGCCGCGCGTGCCCGAGCAGAAACCCTTCACACCGTCGAGCCGATAGCCGCCGTCCGGCGTCGCGGTCGCCACCAGCCGCGTATCGAGCGGATTGACCGCATTGCCCCACCACCAGCGATGCGCGACCGTGCCGCGCAGATAGCGTTCGCGCTGGGCTGCGCTGCCCCACACGTCGACGCTGACCACCTGCAGGACCTGGAACCCGACCAGGTGCGCGAGCGCGCTGTCGACGCGCGCGATCCGCCGGATCGCGTCGTAGATCGCCGGCCAGGCGGCTTCCTGGCCGCCGAATTCGCGCGGCACCGCGAGCGTCAGCAGGCCGGCGTCGGCGAGCCGCTGCTTCTCGCCGGCCGCGTGACCGCCCGCGCGGTCGCGCGCGACAGCCGTCGCACGCAGCGCGTCGATCGCGCGGGTCAGCGCGTCGGCGTCGCTCGCGCGTGCATCGGGATCCGGCGCATACGTCGCCGGGCCACGGGGATCGTTCATGCGACGGCTTCCTGTGCAAGGGTTTCGTGCGCAACGACGTCGCCCGACAACGGCACCAGCGCGCCGAGCCGGCGACCGGTCAGCCGCGCCAGGATCTCGCGCCGCCAGTCGTCATGGATCGCGCGGTATTCGGCGATGTCCGCACCGAACACGTGCGCGGTATGCGCGTATTCGTCATGCAGATAACCATCGAGCCGCGCCTGCGTTTCCTCGTCGGCCGCGATCACGCGGTCGATCAGCGCGTCGCGTTCGGCGGCCGGCAGCGCGTTCAGCGTGTCGAACCACCACTGGACGATCTGCACGCGATGCCACTCCTCGTCCGGCCGGATCCGGTTCTCGCCGTGCTCGCGCATCGCGCCATCGGCAATGCGGCCGGTCTTGCGCTGGATCCACAGCTTCGCGAGGATGTGCAGCTCGTAATGCCATTCGAACGCGAGGAAGCCCGCGACGTCGCGTGTCGCGATATCGCCGATGCGCTCCCAGTGCGCGGCGACGAGCCGCTCGACGTCGGGTAGCGGATCGCGCCCCGTCAGTTCGGCCACGCGCACGCGGCCGATCGCCGCGTGCGCGCCGTCGTCGCCGAGCTGGCGCGACAGGATCAGCTGGACATGCGGATCGTCGCGGAACAGCGTGTCGATCGCCTTCGCGACGACCTGCACGATGAACAGGTCGTGCGACGCCATCTTCGTGTAGTAATCGGCGACGGCGGCCAGTTCGGCTTCGCTGCGCGGCTCGCGCGGCGGCGTCGCGAGTTTGTCCGGAAAGCCGCGACGGTGACGTCGCACGACATCCAGAAACAGCGCTTCCTCGAATTGTCCGTTCCACTCGCGCGGGGCACCGATGGGCAAGGTCATGGGTCTCGTTCTCTCAGGTCTTCAATGGAAGGAGCCGGCGCTCGTGGCGCCGCTCAGGTGCGCCGGGTCACGTGTCGGACCAGGCGGTCGCCCGTGATCTGCACGGCCGAAACGAGCACGATCAGGATCACGATCACGGTCGCCATCACGGTGGTGTCGAAACGCTGGTAGCCGTAGCGGATCGCGAGATCGCCGAGCCCGCCCGCGCCGACGGCACCCGCCATCGCGGTCGAGCCGATCAGGGCGACGACGGTGATCGTGAACCCGCCGAGCATGCCGGGCAGCGCCTCGGGCAGCAGCACGTGCCACACGATATGGCGGCGTTTCGCGCCCATCGCGAGCGCGGCCTCGATCAGCCCGCGATCGACGTCGCGCAGGCTCACTTCGGCGATCCGCGCGAAGAACGGAATCGCCGCGATCGACAGCGGCACGACGGCCGCCCACACGCCGATCGTCGTGCCGATCAGCACGCGCGTGAACGGCAGCAGCGCGACGAGCAGGATGATGAACGGCGTCGAGCGGAACACGTTGACGAGCGCGCCGAGCACCGCGTTCACGCCCCGCCGCGCGTAGATGCCGCCGGGTGCGGTCGTCACGAGGATCACCGCGAGCGGGATGCCGATCAGCGCGGCGATCGCGGCCGACGCGGCGGCCATCGACAGCGTGTCGCGGATCGCGTCGAGCAGTTCGGGCCACCAGAGTTCAAACATAGCCGAGCACCTCCGCGTGGTTCGCATGGCGGCGTGCGCGTTCGAGCAATGCCGCAACGGCACCGTGCGCATGCTGTGCACCGCCATCGTCCGCACCAGGCGCGGCCGCGATCACGAGCCGCCCTTGCGCACGCCCCTGGATCCGTTCGATTCCGCCGTGCAGGAAGCGCACCGAGCCGCCGAGCGCCGCCGCGAGCGCGCCGACGTCCGGCTCGCCGCCGCTCTCGCCCGTATAGCGGACGTCGAGCACGATCTGCACGCCGTCGGGCAACCCGGCCTGTTCGGGCAACGGCTGCACGCGCGCGGCCAGTTCGGCCGGCAGGTCGTGCACGAGCGTGCTGAGCAGCGCGCGCGTCGCGCCGTGCCGCGGCGCACCGAACACGCGCCACACCGGGCCCGTTTCGACGACCTCGCCCTGCTCGATCACCGCGACCGTGTCGCACACCGCGCGGATCACTTCCATCTCGTGCGTGATCAGCACGATCGTCAGCCCGAGGCGGCGGTTGATGTCGGCGAGCAGCGCGAGGATCGACTGCGTCGTCTCGGGATCGAGCGCCGACGTCGCCTCGTCGCACAGCAAGACCTCCGGATCGTGCACCAGCGCCCGCGCGATGCCGACGCGCTGCTTCTGGCCGCCGGACAGGCTCGCCGGATACGCGTCGCGCTTCGCGGCGAGCCCGACGAGATCGAGCAGCGCATCGACCCGGCGCGTGCGCTCGGCCTTCGGCACGCCGGCGATCTTCAGCGGCAGCGCGACGTTGTCGAATACCGTCTTCGCGGACAACAGGTTGAAATGCTGGAACACCATCCCGGTGCGGCGGCGCAGTGCGACGAGGCCGTCCTCGTCGAGCGCGCCCACGTCGACGCCCTGCACGCGCACGCTGCCCGAACTCGGGCGTTCCAGCCCGTTCACGAGCCGCAGCAGCGTCGATTTGCCCGCGCCGCTGCGGCCGATGATGCCGAACACCTCGCCGCGCCGCACGTCGAGCGTCACGTCGCGCAGCGCGACGGCCTGGCCGCGCGGCGTCGCGAACACCTTGCCGACCTGCGCGAAGGACACGGCGGGGGCGCCGTTGGTGCGCGCGGCGCTTTCGTCATGCGCCGCTTGCACGTCATGCGTGTCTGCGCTCGCCCCGGCGCCGGCCCGCAGGGCCGATGCCTCGATGAAACCCAGCGTATCGAACAATTGCGTCATCGCTTCGCTCCGTGACGTTCACGCATGCGCGGGTCGCGCGGGATGCGCGGGTTCCGCGGCCCGCACGGCGGCCGGCCGGTGCCGCGCACCCGTGTGCCACGCCGGCAGCCGCGCGCCGGCGCCGAACAGCTTCTCGCGCAGCGTCGGCGCGGGATCGTAGTCTTCCTTGTAGATGCCGCGGTTCTGCAGCTCGGGCACGACCCAGTCGACGAAATCCTCGAACGACTCGGGCATCACGGTGCGCGTCAGGTTGAAGCCGTCGATGCCGGTTTCGTCGATCCACGCCTGCAGTTCGTCCGCGACCTGCGACGGCGAACCGACGATCGGCGCATAGCGGCCGCCGAGCGACATCTGTTCGAGCATGCGGCGCACCGTCCACGTGCCGGTCGTGCTCTTGCGCGAGATCGCGTCGACGGCCGACTGGATCGAATCGGTCTTCACATACGAGATCGGCTCGTCGAGGCCGTACTTCGCGAAGTCGATGCCGGTCGAACTCGCGAAATGCGCGAGGCCGGCTTCGGGGCTCGCGTAGCGCCGGTATTCGTCGAACTTCTCGCGCGCGAGCCGTTCGGTCTCGGCGGTCACGACGCTCACGCCCGCGAAAATCCTGATCGATGCCGGATCGCGGCCCCGCCGCGCGGCGGCCGCACGGATATCGAGCGCGGCCGCGCGTGCGGCGGTCCTGCTCTGCCCGTTCACGAACACGCACTCCGCATGCCGGCCCGCGAACTCGACGCCGCGCGCGGACGAACCGGCCTGATACAGCACCGGCGTGCGCTGCGGCGACGGCTCGCTCAGATGGATCGCATCGATCGAATAGAACGGCCCGTCGTGCGTCACGCGCCGCACCTTGCCCGGCTGGGCGAACACGCGCGCCTGCGCGTCGCGGATCACCGCGTCGTCGTCCCAGCTCTGTTCCCACAGCTTGTAGACGACGTCCAGGTAGTCGTCCGCGCGTTCGTAGCGATCGTCGTGGCCGATCTGCCGCGCGAGGCCCATCCCGCGCGCGGCGCTGTCCAGATAGCCGGTCACGATGTTCCAGCCCACGCGCCCCTTCGTCAGGTGATCGAGCGTCGACATGCGGCGCGCGAACAGGTAAGGCGGCTCGTAGGTCAGGTTCGCGGTCACGCCGAAGCCGAGATGTTGCGTGACCTGCGCCATCGCCGGCACGAGCAGCAGCGGATCGTTGACGGGCACCTGCACCGATTCGCGCAGCGCGGCGTCCGGGCCGCCGCCGAACACGTCGTACACGCCGACGATGTCCGCGAGAAAGATCCCGTCGAACTTGCCGCGCTCGAGCGTCTTCGCGAGATCGGCCCAGTAGTCGAGATCGGTGTAGTGCGCGGAGCGGTCGCGCGGATGCGTCCACAGCCCGTGATTGATGTGCCCGACGCAGTTCATGTTGAACGCATTGAGCAGGATCTTCTTGCGGTTCGCCGTCGTCATGCCTGCCTCCGTCACCACGCGATCGCGTACAGCGAGCCGAACGCGTTGTCGAGCGCACGGCGCACGGCCGGCGAGTGCTGGTAGATCGCGATGAACTGGCGGATGCGCGCGTCGCTCACGCTTTCGGGGCGCACGACCCACTGGATCGCGAAGTTCTTGTTCTCGGTGCCGTCGAACAGCAGCGCGCTGTTCGGGTCGGTCGTGCCGGCGAGCTTGATGAAGCTCGGGTAACCCTGCGCGAGGTCGACGTCGTCGAGCGCGCGCGCGAGCTGCGACGCCTCGAGCGGGATGATCTTCAGGTGCTTCGGGTTGGACACGATGTCGTGCGTGGTCGCACGGTAGTCGGTGCCCGGCTTCAGCGTGATGAGGCCCGCGCGCTGCAGCAGCAACAGCCCGCGCCCGCCGTTCACCGGATCGTTCGCGATCGCGACGCGCGCACCGTCCTTCAGATCGGCAAAACGCTTCACCTTCTTCGAGTAGAGGCCGATCTTCATGATCGTGCCGGGCGCGATCGACACGAAGTCGTAGCCGCCCTGTTTCTTCGCGTTCTCGAGAAACGGGATGTGCTGGAAGTAGTTGACGTCGATGTCCTTGTTCGCGAGCGCGGCGTTCGGTGTATTCCAGTCGGTGAACTCGACGATCCGCACGTCGAGCCCCTGCGCCTTCGCCTCCTTCGCGGCGATCTTCAGCGCTTCGATCTGCGGGCTGGTCGAGATGCCGACCTTCAGCGGCGCGGTGTCGGCGCGTGCGCCACCGGGCAGCGCGACGCCGACCAACACCGCGAGCAGCGCGGCCGCCAGCAGGCGGGCCGGCCGTGCGAGGCGGCCGGAGGAAAAACGGGCGGAAAAAACGGCATGCGGCATGGGAACCACTCTCCTGTCCAAAGACGGTATCGACGGATGAGCGACGCCGCGGCGAACGCACGGGCGTTCTCCGGACAATCGTCGCGTCGGAAAAGGATCAGCCGATGATAGAGAGCGGCGGCAGGGTGGTCTACGAAGCGATTGTGCGAAGAAAATCGCGCGCGGCGATATGGCGCGGGATCGGCGGCATGCGGGGTGCACGCGGGTGCGGCGGGTGCGTCCGGCCGGCCGCGCGGGCCGAAATCTCGGCCCGGGCGCCGGACGAATTCCGAGATCTCGGCCAGACTGCCGATGCAATCCTTTCAGCAGACGAAATAAATCCCTTATAAATCAATGCATTGAAAATATTTCGCCGTGGCTGATTTCTGGCACGGGGGTTGCGTAATAGACGGCACACGATGCCGCGAATCGATGCTGGCATTCCAACATCAGGAGACACGTCTTGCAGACCTCAATTCCAACCCCGTCCCATCAGGAACCGATTGCCGAAGCCGTTCCCGCCACGCGCGAGCGCTTCTGGCCGGAAGGCTGGTGGAAGCTGATGGAGATCCGCATCGGCATCATTCCGCTGCCGGTCTACGTGATCCTGTTTGCGCTGATCGTCGGCTTCGCGGTGACGGGCAAGGTGCCCGGCGAGATCTCGATGGCGATCGCCGTGCTCGCGTTCTTCGGCTTCACCTGCGCGGAACTCGGCAAGCGCCTGCCGCTCTTGCGCAACATCGGCGCGGCCGCGATCTTCGCGACCTTCGTGCCGTCGGCGCTCACCTACTACCACGTGCTGCCGAAACCGGTGCTCAACCTCACCGTCGAGTTCACGAAGTCGACCAACTTCCTGTACCTGTTCATCGCGTCGATCATCGTCGGCAGCATCCTGAGCATGGACCGGCGCATGCTGATCCAGGGCTTCGTGAAGATCTTCATCCCGCTCGCGGCCGGCTCGGTCGCGGCCGCGATCGTCGGCACGCTGGTCGGCACGGCGCTCGGCCTCGGCGTGCGCCACACGCTGCTGTACATCGTCGTGCCGATCATGGCGGGCGGCGTCGGCGAAGGTGCGATTCCGCTGTCGATCGGCTATTCGGAACTGATGCACCTGCCGCAGGGCGAGATGTTCGCGATGGTGCTGCCGTCGGTGATGCTCGGCAGCCTGACCGCGATCATCCTGTCGGGCGCGCTCGACATGCTCGGCAAGCGCATGCCGCACCTGACCGGCAACGGTCGCCTGCAGGTCGGCGAAAGCGGCGACATGGCGCCGGAAAGCGAGGAAATCCGCGGTCACGTCGACGTCACGCACATCGCGGGCGCCGGCATCACGGCGATCACGCTGTACCTCGTCGGCCTGATGGCACACAAGCTGTTCGGCCTGCCCGCACCGGTCGCGATGCTGTTCCTCGCGGTGCTGGTGAAGCTCGCGCGCGCGGTGTCGCCGCCGCTGCAGGAAGGCGCGTTCGTCGTCTACAAGTTCTTCTCGACCGCCGTCACGTATCCGCTGCTGTTCGCGATCGGCGTCGCGATGACGCCGTGGGACAAGCTGACCGCCGCCTTCACGATCGTCAACGTCGTCACGATCGTGTCGACCGTCGCGACGCTGATGGCCACCGGTTTCGTGGTCGGCCGCCTGCTGAAGATGTACCCTATCGACACCGCAATCGTGAACGCCTGCCACAGCGGGCAAGGCGGCACCGGCGACGTCGCGATCCTGACCGCCGCGAACCGGATGCAGCTGATGCCGTTCGCACAGATTGCCACCCGCATCGGCGGCGCGATCGTCGTCACGGTGACGCTGATCGTGGTCGCGCACTTCGGATAACGCGCGGCCGCGCGCACCGTCGCGCAGGCTGCTTCAGACGCGCCGCCGCCGGCCCTGCCGGTGTGCGGCGCGCGTCGTTGCGGCACGGCGGTTGCGGACGGCCGGTTGCGGACGGCCGGTAGCGGGCTTCGATGAGGGCGAACGTGCAGAAGAGCTTCAAGGGCATCCCGTGGTGGGGCTGGGCGTCGGCCGCCGTGCTGTATGTCGGCGTGGCGGGCGCGGCCGTCGATTTCGCGTGGGAACGCGCGATCGACGCGCTCGAGGAAACCGGCGCGCATCGGCTCGACCTGTATGCGTCGAGCCTGAAGAGCGAGCTCGGCCGCTTCGAGATCCTGCCCGGCCTGGTCGCGCGGCAGGACAGCGTGCGCGCGATGCTGAAGGCCGCGCCGCACGACGCGGCCGGCCTGATCCATTCGGTCGACACCTATCTCGAAGCCGTGAACCGCGACGCCGGCAGCGTCGCCGTCGACGTGATCGACCTGCGCGGCGAAGTGATCGCCGCCAGCAACTGGAACCAGACGATCAGCTTCGTCGGCACCAACGTGTCGTACCGGCCGTACTTCAAGGACGCGCTCGCGCGCGGCAGCGGCCGCTTCTTCGGGATCGGCACCAACACCGGCGTGCCGGGTGTCTACTTCGCGAGCGCGGTGCGCGACGATGGCGTGCCGATCGGCGTCGCGGCCGTGAAGATCAGCGTCGATCCGCTCGAATCGGCGTGGCGCGCGCCGGGCATCGCCACGATGGTGGTCGACAGCAACGGCGTGGTCGTGATCTCGACCGAGCCGGCGTGGAAATTCACCGCGCTGCGCCCGATCACCGCGCAGCAGCAGCGCGACATCCAGGCGTCGCGGCAATACGCGGGACGCACGGTCGACGCGCTGCCCTATCGCCGCATCGGCAACCGCAGCGGGGCCGCGTGGTTCGGCACGTTCCCCGATCCGCGCCACCCCGGCCGCAAGACGCGCTATCTGGTGATGTCGCGACCCGCACCGCAGGCCGGCGATTCGCTGATGGTGCTGCTCGACATCGCCGGCGCGCGGCGTCAGCAGCAGACCGCGTTCGCGTTCGTCACCGGCGCGTTCCTGATCGCCGCGCTGCTCGTCGGCTACGCGATCCAGCGCCGCCGGGCGATCGTCGCGCGGCTGAACGCGCAGGACGCGCTGCGCCGCGCGAACGATCGGCTCGAGCTGACCGTTGCGCAGCGCACCGCCGCGCTGACGGCCGCGAACGAACAGATGCAGCGCGAGATCGTCGAGCGCGAACGCACTGAGCAGCGGCTGCGCGATTCGCAGCAGGAAGTCGTGCATGCGGGCAAGCTCGCGGTGCTCGGGCAAATGGCCGCCGGCCTCACGCACGAGCTGAACCAGCCGCTCGTCGCGATCCGCACGCTGTGCGACAACGCGCGCACGTTCTTCGAACGCGGCCAGCCGGCGCCGGCCTATGCCAATCTCGAACGGATCGGCAAGCTGGTCGACAGCATGGCCGTGCTCACCGGCGAGCTGAAGACTTTCGCGCGCAAGCCCGACGTCGAGCGCGTCGCGGTGTCGCTGAACGAAGCCGTCGCGCATGCGCGGCTCATCTACGATGCGCGGATCCGCGACGAAGGCGTGCAGCTCGACGTGAACATCGCACCGGATGCCGCGGTGTCCGCCGAATCGAGCCAGTTGCAGCAAGTGATCGTGAACCTGCTCGGCAACGCGCTCGATGCGGTGCACGATGCGCCGGTGCGGCGCATCGCGATCGAAGCCACCGAGCCGGACGAAGCCGGCCGCGTGCGCTTCACCGTCGCCGACAGCGGCGCCGGCATCGCGCCCGAGGTGCTGCCGCATCTGTTCGAGCCGTTCGTGACCACCAAGCCGCGCGGCCAGGGCCTCGGGCTCGGCCTCGCGATTACGTCGCGCATCGTCGAAGCGTTCGGCGCGAAGATCGCCGCGACGAACCGCGACGACGGCGGCGCGCAGTTCACCATCGAATTCGCGGCCGCAACGCCGCAACAAAGGACAGAGCATGGAAGATGAGATTCGGGTGCTGGTCGTCGAGGACGATGAAAACGTCCGGATCGGCGTCGAGCAGGCCGTCGCGCTCGCCGGGTTCCCGGTCGACGCATTCGCGTCGGCCGCCGACGCGCTCGCGCACGTCGCACCCGGCGCGCCCGTCGTGATCGTGTCGGACGTGCGGATGCCCGGCATCGACGGGCTGCAGCTGCTCGCGCGCGTGATGGCCGTCGATGCGCAGATCCCGGTCGTGCTGATCAGCGGCCACGCCGACATTTCGACGGCCGTCGGCGCGATGCAGGACGGCGCGTACGATTTCATCGAGAAGCCGTTTTCGTCGGACGTGATCGCGGGGCGCGTCGCGCGCGCGGTCGAGAAGCGCCGGCTCACGCTCGAGGTGGAGGGGCTGCGCGCGGCGCTCAACAACTGGCAGGGCATCGAGGCGTTCGTGCTCGGCAAGTCGCCCGCGATGGCCGACGTGCGCAAGAAGATCCTGCGCCTCGCCGATACCTCGGTGTCCGTATTGATCACCGGCGAGACCGGCACCGGCAAGGAACTGATCGCGCGCAGCCTGCACGACTTCGGCGGCCGGCGCGAAGCGCATTTCGTCGCGCTGAACTGCGGCGGCCTGCCCGAGCAGATCTTCGAAAGCGAGCTGTTCGGCCATGAGGCCGGCGCGTTCACCGGTGCGATCAAGAAGCGCATCGGCAAGATCGAATGGGCGCACGGCGGCACGCTGTTCCTCGACGAGATCGAGACGATGCCGATCCCGCTGCAGATCAAGATGCTGCGCGTGCTACAGGAGCGCGTGGTCGAGCGGCTCGGCGCGAACGAGCTGATTCCGGTCGACTGCCGCGTGGTGGCGGCATCGAAGGCCGATCTCGCCGAACTCGCGGCCGACGGGCGCTTCCGCGCGGACTTGCTGTATCGCCTGAACGTCGCGCAGATCGAGCTGCCGCCGCTGCGCGAACGGCGCGAGGACGTGCCGCTGCTGTTCGAGCATTTCGTGCTCGCGGCCGCGCGGCGCTTCGGGCAGCCGGCGCCCGTCGTCACCGCTGCGCAGGTATCCGAACTGATGACGCATGCGTGGCCCGGCAACGTGCGCGAACTGCAGAACGTGGCCGATCGCTTCGTGCTCGGGCTGACCGGCGACAGCCTGCTGTCGTCCGGTGGCACGCCGGCGGCCGGCGGCACGCTCGCGGAACAGCTCGCGTATTTCGAACGGATGCTGATCGAGGACATGCTGCGGCGTCACAACGGCAACGTCGCGGAGGCGAGCGAAGCGCTCGGCATGCCGAAGAAAACGCTCTATCACAAGCTGCGCAACCTGCGGATTCCCGCGCGCGGCGACGCGGCAGCCGATGGCGGCGAATGACGCGAACGAGGACACGCATACCAGCATGGATCGCATCGACATCACCGAACGCGGCCGCATCGACGGCCACCTGATCCGCGGCGTCACGCGCGCGCAGAAAACCTTCCGCCCGAGCGACTGGCCCGAGCGGCTCGCGGGCGTCATCACGCTGTTCGTCGGCGAGCGACGGCCCGGCTATCCATGCGCGCTGTCGCGGCTCGCGATGCCGGTCGTCGACGGCGGCGCCAAATGCCTGTTCGTGTCGGACGAATTGCGCGACGTGTGCCCCGATGCGTTCGATTTCGCAATGCAGTTCGCGGCGGACAACGATCTTCCTGTCGAGCTTCGGACCGCGCCGGCGTTGGCGGTGCGGTGACGCGCCGGCCGCGTTTCGCGGCCCTTTCCCCCTGCTTTTCGTCGCTTTCATGCGCGCGTGCGCAGGCGTCCGCACGCGCTTTCAGCCGCGAAATGAATCGTCAGATGATTGAAGGCTTCGACATCTCCCCACGCTGCGACAAGGGTTTTCAGCCGAACCATCAATAAAATTGATCGTCACGATGAAAATTATGCGTTTTCCTTGCAGGTCGCCGTGATGCATAGTTGCGTCGTGTTGACGCACCCAGTGAGTTTTCAGTCATGAACATGCGAATCGAGCCTTCGGTGCTCGCGAACCCCGACCTGCAATTTGCGACGCTTTCGTCAGGCATCAGCCTGCCGTATGTCGAGCGGGGCAGCGGCGCGCCGATGGTGTTCGTGCACGGATCGTTGTGCGATTACCGCTACTGGGATCCGCAACTCGCATCGCTGTCGGATCACTATCGCTGCATCGCGCCGAGCCTGAGCCACTACTGGCCGGCCGTCGACGCGGGGATCCAGGACGAGTTCAGCTGGCAGAACCACGTCGACGAGCTCGCCGAATTCATCGATGCGCTCGGTCTCGGCCCCGTGCATCTCGTCGGCCACTCGCGTGGCGGCAGCGTCGCGTTCAACGTCGCACGCCAGCATCCGCACCTCGTCGAGTCGCTGACGCTCGCCGATCCGGGCGGCCCGCTGCAGCAGCCGGGCGTGCGCGAAGCCGCGCTGCCGGCTACCGCGATCGCGCTGCGCACGAAGGCCGTGAACCTGATCGGCCAGGGGGAAGTGGAAGCCGGCCTCGAGATGTTCGTGGATTCGGTGAGCCTGCCCGGCGCATGGAAGAAAAGCACGTCGAGCTTTCGCACGATGGCGATCGACAACGCGAGCACGCTGCCGAAGCAGTTGCGCGATCCGCTGCCCGCTTACTCGCAGCAGGCCGCGTCGGAAATCGCATGCCGCACGCTGCTGATCGACGGCCAGCGCAGCCCGAAGATGTTCCGCAACAACGTCGACACGCTGTCGCAGTGGATCGGCAATGCGCAGCGGCAGACCGTCGCCGGCGCATCGCACGGGATGAACGCCGCGAGTCCCGCCGTGTTCAACCGCTACGTGCACGAGTTCGTCGCCGCGTAACGCCCGCGGGCGGCATTCGCTCCGCCCGTGAGCATGACGCACCCGACGACGACCGCGCGATCGCATTCCTCGCGCTGCTGTCGGGCGGCGTCAGGCTCGCGCGCGGTGCGCGATCCCGAGCGGGCGCAGCGCATCGCCGATGCGGTCGGCCGCTACGCGGTGGTGATCGCGGAACGCACGGACGTGCAGCCGGAGCAACAGGCATAACCGGCGTAACCGACATAACCGACATAACCGGCCGCCAATAAAAAACCCCGATCCGCGTCGTCACGGATCGAGGTTTTTCGATCGACTGCCCGTTACGTCGGCCCGTCGCGGGCCGGTGCGTCATCGCGCGGCAACGTCCTCCTTGCCGGACACCGCGCTACCCACCGCCGCCGGCGTCGCCCCCCATCCACCGCCCAGCGCACGAATCAGGTTCACGGTCGACACCGCCTGCGCGCCGGTCAACTGGTTCGACTGCAATTGCGACTGCAGCACCGAGCGCTCGCTGTCGATCACGTCGAGATACGCGACCTCGCCTTCCTGATACTGCGTGCGCGACAACGTCGCCGCACGGCGCGACGCATTGACCGCCGCATCCTGCGCGCGGATCTGGTCGTCGAGCAGGCGCAGGTCGGCGAGATTGTCCTCGACCTCGCGGAACGCGACGAGCACCTGCTGCCGGTAATTCGCGACCTGCTCGTCGTACTGCGCGCGCGCCTGCTGCACGCCGGCCGCCCGCCGCCCGCCGTCGAACAGCGGCAGCGTCAGCGCGGTGCCGGCGAACGGCCCGAGCAGGAACGTGCGGCTCGACCACAGGAACAGGTTGCCGAGCGTCGACGCTTCATAGCCGAACGCCCCCGTGATGTCGAGCTTCGGGAAGTACGCCGACTTCGCGAGGCCGATCCGCGCGTTCGCGGCCGCCATCGCGCGCTCGGCCGCGGACACGTCCGGACGACGTTCGAGCAGCGCGGACGGCAGGCCCGGCGGAATCTTCACGGCGACCGGCACGATCGGCGTTTCCTTGAACGCGAAATCCGCGGGCGCCTTGCCGAGCAGGATCGCGAGCGCATGCTCGGACGCCGCGCGCNCCGACCGCATCGGCCTGCGCGGTCGCCAGTTCGTTCTTCGCCCGCGACACGTCGAGCTCGCTGATGTCGCCTACGTTGAAGCGGCGCTGCACGAGCGTCAGTGCCTGATCGCGCAGCTCCACCGTGCGGCGGTACAGGTCCTGGTCGGAATCGAGCTGGCGCAGTTCGAAGTAGTTCTGCGCGACGTCCGCCTGCAGCGCGAGCTGCACCGACCGGAACAGCGCTTCGCTCTGCGCCTGGTCGGCACGCGACGCCTCGACGTTGCGGCTCACGCGGCCGAACAGGTCGGCTTCGTACGACACCGTGCCCTGCGCGCGCCACAGCGTCGCGGTGGTCGGCCCCGTGCCCTGCGGCTGGAACTGCGACGCCGACGACAGCCCCTCGCGCGTCGGCCCGAAGCCGGCGCCGATCTGCGGGAACCACTGCGAACGCGCGGTACGCGTCGCCGCGCGCGCCTCCTCGACACGCGCCGCCGCGGCCTTCAGGTTCTGGTTCGCGGCCAGCGCCTGCGACTCGAGCGAGTCGAGCACCGGATCGCCGAACACCTTCCACCATTCGCCGCGATGCGCGCCGTCCGCCGGTTCGGCGGTCTTCCACGTGCCGGCCTGTTCGCCGGCCGCGAGCGTCGGCGCTTCCTTGAACGCCGCGGGCGTCGACACATCCGGGCGCTTGTAGTCGGGCCCCACCGCGCATGCGGCGAGCAGCGTCGCGAGCAGGGTGCTCGCGGCCGCCACCTTCGCGAAGCGCATCAGGCCGTTCGTGTTGTGCATGTTGTCCATCTTGTTTTCCTCAAGCATCCGAAGCCGGCACGCCCGTAGCCGGCGCACCCGAAGGCGACACGCCGTAGCCGGCCGAGTCCTTGCCGGCGACGTGAATCTTCCCGCCCGCCAGCGTGCGCAGCACGACGTAGAACACCGGCGTCAGCATCAGCCCGAACAGCGTCACGCCGAGCATCCCGAAGAACACCGCGACCCCCATCGCATGGCGCATTTCCGAACCCGCTCCCGTCGACGTGACGAGCGGCACCACCCCCATGATGAAGGCGATCGACGTCATCAGGATCGGGCGCAAACGCAGCCGGCTCGCCTCGATCGCGGCCTCGAGCGGCGTCCTGCCGTCGTGTTCGAGTTCACGCGCGAATTCGACGATCAGGATCGCGTTCTTCGCCGACAGCCCCACCAGCACCATCAAGCCGATCTGCGTGAAGATGTTGTTGTCGCCCTGCGTGAGCCACACGCCCGTCAGCGCCGACAGAATGCTCATCGGCACGATCAGGATCACCGCGAGCGGCAGCGTCAGGCTTTCATACAGCGCCGCGAGCACGAGGAACACGAGCAGCACGCTGATCGGGAACACATACATCGCCGAATCGCCCGCAAGAATCTGCTGATACGTGAGGTCGGTCCATTCGAACCGCACGCCGCGCGGCAGCGTTTCATGCGCGATGCGCTCGATCGCGGCCTGCGCCTGGCCCGACGAGAAGCCCGGCGCCGGGCCGCCGTTGATGTCGGCCGCCGTGTAGCCGTTGTAGCGCACGACCATTTCCGGGCCGAACGTCGGCGTCACCGTGACGAGCGACGACAGCGGCACCATCTCGCCCTTGTCGTTGCGCGTCTTCAACTGCAGGATGTCGTCCGCGCGCTGGCGGAACGGCGCATCGGCCTGCACGCGCACCTGGTACACGCGCCCGAAGCGGTTGAAGTCGTTCACGTACAGCGAGCCGAGATACACCTGCATCGTGTTGAACACGTCGGTGACCGGCACGCCGAGCTGCTTCGCCTTCACGCGGTCGAGATCGACGTTGAGCTGCGGCACGTTGATCTGGTAGCTCGTAAATAACGGGCCGAGCTCGGGCGCTTGCTGCGCGCGCTTGATGAAGTCGTTGGTCGCGTCCGACAGCTTCGCGTAGCCGACCGCGCCGCGATCCTCGATCTGCATCTTGAAGCCGCCGAGCGTGCCGAGGCCGAGCACCGGCGGCGGCGGGAACACCGCGACGAACGAGTCCTTCATCGCGCCGTACTTCTGATTCAGCGCACCCGCGATCGCGCCGGCCGACAGCGCCTTGCCGTGCCGTTCCGAGAACGGCTTCAGCGTGACGAACACGATGCCCGCGCTCGAGCTGTTGGTGAAGCCGTTCACCGACAGCCCCGGGAACGCGACCGCGCTCTCGACGCCCGGCTGCTTCAGCGCGATCGAGCCCATGTCGCGAATCACCTTCTCGGTGCGGTCGAGCGACGCGCCGTTCGGCAGCTGCGCGAACGCGATCAGGTATTCCTTGTCCTGCGCGGGCACGAAGCCGCCCGGCACGACCTTCGACACGAGCACGGTCGCGCCCACCAGCGCGAGGTACACGCCGAGCATCAGCGTCTTGCGCGACAGCACGCCGCGCACGCCGCGGCCGTAGTTCTCCGCGCCGCGATGGAACACCTTGTTGAAGCCGCGGAAGAAGCCGCCGAGCACGCGATTCATTACGCGCGTGAGCCAGTCTTCCTTGTCGCCATGCCCCTTCAGCAGGATCGCGGACAGCGCCGGCGACAGCGTCAGCGAGTTGAACGCCGAGATCACCGTCGAGATCGCGATGGTCATCGCGAACTGCTTGTAGAACTGGCCGGTCAGGCCCGACATGAACGCGAGCGGCACGAACACGGCGACGAGCGTCAGCGCGATCGCGATGATCGGCCCGCTCACTTCCTGCATCGCCTTGTAGGTCGCCTGCCGTGCGTTCATCCCGCTTTCGATGTTGCGCTCGACGTTCTCGACGACCACGATCGCATCGTCGACCACGATCCCGATCGCGAGCACCATCCCGAACAGTGACAACGCGTTGATCGAATACCCGAACGCGAGCAGCAGCGAGAACGTGCCGATGATCGACACCGGCACCGCGATCAGCGGAATCAGCGATGCGCGCCAGGTCTGCAGGAACACGATCACGACGATCACGACCAGCGCGATCGCTTCGAGCAGCGTGTGCACCACGGCCTTGATCGACGAACGCACGAACTGCGTCGGGTCATAGACGATCTTGTAGTCGACGCCGGCCGGCATGTCCTGCTTCAACTCGGCCATCGTCTTGCGCACTTCGTCGGAGATCTGCAGCGAGTTCGCGCCCGGCGACTGGTTGATCGCCATCGCGACGGCCGGCTTGTTGTCGAGCAGCGAGCGCAGCCCGTACTCGGACGCATCCAGCTGGATCCGCGCGATGTCGCGCAGGTGCGTGACGCCGCCGTCCGGCGTCGTCTTCACGACGATGTCGCCGAACTCGTCCTCCGTCTGCAAGCGGCCGCGCGCGTTCACCGACAGCTGCAGCGGCGTGCCCGGCAGCGACGGCGATGCGCCGATCACGCCCGCCGCGACCTGCACGTTCTGCTCGCGGATCGCCTGCACGACGTCCTCGGCGGACAGCCCGCGCTGCGCGACCTTCTGCGGATCGAGCCATATGCGCATCGCGTAATCGCCCGAACCCCACAGCTGCACCTGACCGACGCCCTGGATCCGCGACAGGCGATCCTTCACGTTGATCAGCGCGTAGTTGCGCAGGTAGGTCATGTCGTAGCGGTTGTCCGGCGAGATCAGGTGGACCACCATCGTCAGCGTCGGCGAGCTCTTCACCGTGGTGATGCCGAGCCGCTGCACGTCTTCCGGCAAACGCGGCAGCGCCTGGTTCACGCGGTTCTGCACGAGCTGCGTGGCCTTGTCCGGATCGGTGCCGAGCTTGAACGTGACGGTGATCGTCATGTTGCCGTCGCTGTTCGCCTGCGACTGCATGTAGAGCATGTCCTCGACGCCGTTGATCTGCTCTTCGAGCGGCGACGCGACCGTCTCGGCGATCACTTTCGGGTTCGCGCCCGGATACTGCGCCTTCACGATCACGGATGGCGGCACGACTTCCGGATATTCCGAAATCGGCAGCAGGAACATCGCGATCACCCCGCCGAGCAGGATGATCACCGATAGGACTCCTGCAAAGATCGGCCGGTCGATAAAGAATTTGGAAATGTTCATGTCTGGCTCTGTCTGGTTGAACGCGGAAAACGAAGCGGCGTGCCGCTTACGAATCCGCCTTCGCCGGTGCGGCCGGCTTCGCGGTGCTCGCGAGCGGCGCGGACGGCGCATCGCCGCCCGTCATCGGGACCATGTGCGGCTTCACCTGCTCGCCCGGCCGCACGCGCTGCGTGCCGTTCACGATCACGCGGTCGCCGGCCGCGAGGCCGCTCACGATCACGCGCCGGTTGCCGTGCTGCATGCCCGGCTGCACTTCGCGGTACGACACGCGGCCCTGCTGGTCGACGACGAACACGAACTTCTTGTCCTGGTCGGTGTTGATCGCCGCATCGTCGACGAGCAGTGCCTCGTGCGGCGCGCTGCCGCCCACCTTCACGCGCGCGTAGAGGCCCGGGACGAGCGTGCCGTCCGCGTTGTCGAAGCGCGCGCGCACGCGGATCGTGCCCGACGACGTGTCGAGCCGGTTGTCGACCGAATCGATCTCGCCGCTGCGCGAGTAGCCGGATTCGTTCGCAAGGCCGAGCTCCACCGGCACCTTGCGGCCGTTGCGCGCGCCGTTGATGTATTGCAGGTAGGTCTGCTCGTCCGCGTCGAACGACGCGTAGATCGGCGACACCGACACCAGCGTCGTCAGCGGCGCGGCCGATGCGCCGGCCGACACGACGTTGCCCAGCGTGATTTCCGCCCGCGACACGCGGCCCGAGACCGGCGCCGTGATCCGCGTATAGCCGAGATTGATGCGGGCCGTTTCCAGCGCGGCCTCGGCGGCCTTCAGGTTCGCGCTCGCCTCGCGCGCGGCGTTCTGCTTCTCGTCGTAGTCGCGCTTCGCGATCGCGTTGTCGCCGATCAGCCGCTGCGCGCGCTGCCAGTCGCTCTGCGCGTAGCCGTTGCGTGCCTGCGCGGCGGCGAGCTGCGCGGCCGCGCGATCGGTTTCCGCCTGGTACGGACGCGGATCGATCACGAACAGCACGTCGCCTTTCTTCACGAGTGCGCCGTCCTTGAAGTTCACCGCGACGATCGTGCCCGACACCTGCGGGCGCACGTCGACTTTCTCGACCGCTTCGAGGCGGCCCGAATAGCTTTGCCAGTCGGTGACGGTCTGCGGCACGACGGTCGCGACATCGACTTCGGGCAGCGGCGCCGCCGCTTTCTCGGGTGCGTTCGCGTTCACGCGCATCGCGCCGAACGTGCCGAGGCCGATGACGGCGAGCGTCACGATCGCCGCGGTCGCGATTCGGGAACGGGAGGTGCGTAGGATGGCCATGTGGATCTCCAGTAAGCGTGGATTGGTCTGGTTATTCGGAACGGTTCGGCTGGCGCGCCTGGAAGCGGCACTGGAAGAAGCGCACGGCTTCCTCGAGTGCGGCTGCGTGCGTCGCGAGGGCCGCGTGCGTGACGTCCGGGTAGCGGATCACCTGCGTGAGCACGCCCGACGCAATCAGGCAGCCCGCATATTTCTCCGCTTCGACGTGCAGCACGTCGTTCTGCGCGGTGACGACGAGCGTCGGCGGCAGGCCGGCGAGACGCACCGATTCGAGCGGCGCCGCATAGGGGTGCATGCGCTGCGCCGCCTGCGGCAGATACGCGCGATAACAGGCCGCGCATTCGCGCGCGGTGATGTCGGATGACAGGCGTTCGGCGTCGCCGATGCGCGTCATGCTCGGGTCGAGCATCGGCCCGAACAGCGCCTGCGCGGCGATCGACACTTCGCCGCGATCGCGCGCGATGAACGCGAGGCAGTTCGCGAGCTGGCCGCCTGCATCGTGCCCCGCGACGCCGATCTTCTTCGGATTGCCGCCGAACGCGCGGGCGCGTGTCGCGGCCCACACGGCCGCGCGATACGCATCCTCCGGCGCGGCCGGAAAAGGAAAGGCCGGCGCGAGCGAATAATCGACCGACACTACGAGAGCAGGTAAGCGTTCTGCTAAAAAGCGCGCGGCGAAATCGGCGTCGTCGAGCGTGCCCCGCACGAAACCGCCGCCGTGGAAGTAAAGCACTACAGGCAATCCGGTCTTGTCGGCGCGCCGATAGAGCCGCAACACGATGTCCTGCGCGTAGCCGGGGATTTCCACCTCCGCGACCGTCAATGCCGCGCCGGCTCTGGCTTCGGCGGGCAATGCGGCTTTCAGGAATTTGCTGAATTCAGAAGCGTCCATGACGATGCAGCATCCATTTCGAGATGGAACGAATTCTGGGTCCGGCAGACATCGGGATAAATGCCTATAATCCGGCAACACAATTCAACGCCCCCGAACAATCCCAGGCTGCGTTCACCCACGAGGTAGCGCAGCCTTGTTGTTCCAGCGGCTCATTAGATTGCGGAGGTTGTGATGGACCGGCTTCAGGCCATGCAGGTGTTTACTCGCGTCGTCGATACAAGCAGCTTCACCAAGGCAGCAGAAACGCTCAGCCTGCCGCGGGCGTCCGTCACGACGATCATCCAGAATCTCGAAGCTTTCCTCGGCGTGCGCCTGATGCACCGGACGACGCGCCGGCTGTCGCTCACGCCGGACGGCGCCGCGTACTACGAACGATGTGTGCGGATCCTCGCCGATGTCGAGGAAACCGAAGCCAGCTTCCAGGCCAACAACCGGAAGCCGCACGGAAAGTTGCGTATCGACATGCCGGGTTCGATCGGGCGGCTGCTCGTGATTCCGTCGCTGTGCGAATTTCATACGCGCTATCCGGACATCGATCTGCAGCTCGGCCTGTCGGACCGGCCGGTCGACCTGCTGCAGGAAGGCGTCGACTGCGTGATCCGCGTCGGTGCGCTGCAGGACTCGTCGCTGGTTGCGCGCCGCGTCGGCCTGTTCGAAGGCGTGACGGTCGCCGCGCCGTCGTATCTCGAACATCACGGCGAGCCGCAGACGATCGAGGACCTGGGCGACCACAAGGCCGTCAACTATTTCTCGAGCCGTACCGGCCGCACGATCGACTGGACCTTCCTCAGCGAAGGCAAGGAAATCGAAGTCAAAATGAACAGCATCGTGTCGGTGAACGACGCGGATGCGTACGTGACCTGCGGCGTCGAAGGCTTCGGGCTGATCCAGCCGCCGTTGTTCATGGTGCTGCCGCACTTGCGCGAAGGCCGGCTCAAGGAAGTGCTGCCCGGCGTCAAGCCGCTGCCGATGCCGATCTCGGTCGTGTATCCGCACAGCCGCCACCTGTCGCCGAAGGTGCGCGTGTTCGTCGACTGGATCGCCGAGGTGTTCGACCGCTGCCCGCTGCTGAGCGGCAAGGGCAGCCTCGACGCGACGTGCAGCAAGCGCACGTTCGAGGAAGCCGAGCGCGCGCCGGCACTCGATACGCCGGTCATCAACGAGTGGGTCGCATAATCGTCTGAATCGCGGCGCGCGGGCTGGCTTGCCGGCTCGCGTGCCGTCCTGCCTTCGTGCCGCCGGGGTGTCACGTTCGTGCCGCCTTCCGCGCCCCGCCCAGCGTCTTTCCTGAATCCGCACCACACCTTTGCGCCGCGCGCGGTAATCGTCCGCGAGCATGCTCGCGCGCGCCGTGCCGTATCGCCGTGAGCCCCGCCGCAGGCGGCTGTGAGCGATTTTCGAAGTCCCCTGCCCGCGTGACGAATCGCGATTGTTCCACCATCACGACAAATCAATTCGCGTCTGCCGCATTTATCGCGCCCGAACAGATACCTAGAGTAAACCCTGTCGCGCACCGCGTTGCGCATCGAACAGCCCGTTTGACGGGACCGGAGCGAGCGCTCACGCGCCAACTCCGACCAACACAGGAGTTACGTCATGAACCACCGCCATCTTCTTTCCGCCGTCGCGCTCGCACTCGCCGTGTCCGCACCGGCCTTCGCCGATACGAACACCCCGCATGCCGGCGACTACGGCAATACGGCGTGGTACACGCAGCACGACAACGGTCCGCGCACGCGCGCCGAAGTCAACGCGGAAGTCGTGCAGGCGCGCCGCGACGGCACGCTGGCCTGGCTGCGCAAGGCGAATTCGTATCCGCAAGGGCTCGAGCTCGCGCAAGGCCCGTATCGCCCGACGCCGGAAGGCAACCAGCTCGCAGGCGGGGGCCGCTAAACGTCGGTCAACGTGCAACGCCGCGCAGCGGATGATCCGGTGCGCGGCGTCGTGATGCCGCAGTCGAACACTCGATTAGTCAGTTAGTTGCAGGAGCCTGTGATGAACGATCAACTTCCGTCGCCGCTCGATCATTGGGACGACACGACGCCGGTGTGGACGCCGTTCCGTTCCGCGCCGCACTCGCGTTGACCTTCGCGTCGACGCGTCATCTTCGCGTCGGCGTGTCGCCGAGCAGGGCCGGTCGTCAACGGCGCGGCACGCCATCGCGCCATTCGCCCCAATGCGTGACGATGTCCTGCACGAGCGGATTGCCCGCGCGATACAGGTTCTCGGTCGCCGGCGCGAAGCCGCCCTGGTCCGCGTAGTTCAGCAGGTTGTCGGCGCTCGTCTGCCCCGCATACGGCCGGTCGAAATCGGAGCCC
The DNA here is from genome assembly GCF_052045245.1 of Burkholderia sp. 22313. Taxonomy (NCBI): domain Bacteria; kingdom Pseudomonadati; phylum Pseudomonadota; class Betaproteobacteria; order Burkholderiales; family Burkholderiaceae; genus Burkholderia; species Burkholderia sp. 22313. The sequence continues at coordinate 10,111 of NZ_JBQEON010000038.1, read as the reverse complement.
GTGCGCAGCACCGCGACGCGCGACAGGTCGACCCGCTTCACGCTCGCCGCGCGCTTGAGCGCTTCATACGTCGCGTTGTCTTCCTGGGCGGTCATGCAGTAGGTGCCTTTGCCGTCGGTGAGGATCTTCGTCCACTGACGCGCGCGCTCGCCGATCAGCGTGCCCGAAAACCACGTATTGCCCGATGACGTGTCGCACTGGATCACCGTCGGCGGCCGGTTCGCCGGCGCATACGTGAACTTCGCGCGCGCCGCCTGAGCCTGTGCGCTGTCGGCGAGCACGACGTTGCGCGACAGCGCATACGCGGTATCGGTCAGCTGCGGGTTCAGCTGAAAGACTTCGGTGCGGTAGTCGAGCGGCGGCTTGTCGTTCGGGCTTTTCGTATTGATGCCGAGATAGCCGGTGTTCCAGCCGGCCGGAATCTCGCGCGCATCGAGTTCCCATTGCAGGCTGAAGTCGACCAGGTATTTCGACCAGGCGGCGGAGCCGACCGTGCCTTGTGCGGGGTCGACGCCCGCGATGCCGGATACCAGGAAGTACGTGCGGCGCAAATCGAAGCGCTGCGAGAACGTGAGCGCCATGATCGTCGCGGATGCGTTCGCGTAGCCCATGCCGGTCGTCACCACGCACACGTCCTGCTTGTTGCAGTGAACGGCCGGATAGTCGGGCGACAGGCCGGGCACGGCGATGTCGCGCCACGGGCCGAGCCGGTCGAGCCATGCCTGGCCTTCCGGACCGAACATCGTGATGATCATGACCTTGACCGGGCGGCCCTGTGCACCGGTCTCGGCGAATGCCGCATTGCCCGCGTCGTTGCCCTGGTTGTCCTGCGCGATCGACGGCGCGGTCGCACAGGCGGCAAGCGAGAATGCCGCGGCGGAAAGAATGGAGCGAGTCAGCATCGGCGTTCCTTGTTTCGGTGATGTTGGATGAGAACGGCTGTCGGAGACTGCGCGACGGAGTATAGAACGCGCGTGCGCGATGCGGAACCCGACTACGAAACGGGCGGTGGTGTTCGGATGGGCCTGCGTGACGCATGAAAAACGCTACGGTATCGACATGCACGTCGCACAGTAACATCAGGAATACTATATTTTTGGCAGAGGCGCGCGCCGACGACGACACGCCCTACCCGATGCGAACCGCGACGCGCATTGCCTGGTTCGCGATCCGTTGCCCGATCAGGAAGTCGTTCAGCGGTCGTCGTTGCCTTCGCGTGAAGGCATCGATCCAATCGGCCGACGGCAATGCGGCGTAAGCAAAAAAACCCGTCAGGCGACGTCGACGCGCGACGGCCCGTCCACCATCTCGCCGATCACGGCCGCGCGGTCGAAGCCGTCGGCGCGGAAGCATGCGAGCACGTCGTCGACTGCTTCCGGTGCGCATGCGACCAGCAGGCCGCCCGACGTCTGCGGATCGGTCAGCAGCGCCTGCGCAACCGGCGGCAGCGCGTCGGCAAGCCGCACGTCGGCCCCATACGCGGCCCAGTTTCGACCCGAGGCGCCGGTCAACACGCCGTCGGCGACGAACGCCTCGACGCCCGCCAGCCAGGGCAGCGACGCGTAATGCACGCGTGCGGTAAGGTTCGCGCCCCGCGCAAGCTCGAGCGTGTGGCCGAGCAGCCCGAAGCCCGTGACGTCGGTCAGCGCATGCACGCCCGGCAGCGCGGCGAGCTCGGCACCGGGCCGGTTCAGCTTGGTGGTCGTCGCGACCATCTGCGCGTAGCCCGCGTCGTCGAGCTGGTTCTTCTTCAGCGCGGCCGACAGCACGCCGACACCCAGCGGCTTGCCGAGCACGAGCACGTCGCCCGCGCGCGCGGCCGCGTTGCGCTTCACGCGCGACGGATGCACGACGCCGATCGCCGCGAGCCCGTAGATCGGCTCGACCGAATCGATCGAATGGCCACCCGCGACCGGAATGCCGGCCTCCGCGCAGACCGATTCGCCGCCGCGCAGCACGGCCGCGATCGTCTCGTGCGGCAGCACGTTGATCGGCATCCCGACCAGCGCAAGCGCGAGAATCGGCTTGCCGCCCATCGCGTAGACGTCCGACAGCGCGTTGGTGGCCGCGATGCGGCCGAAATCGAACGGATCGTCGACGATCGGCATGAAGAAATCGGTCGTCGCGACGATCGCCTGCTCGTCGTTCAGCCGGTAGACGGCCGCATCGTCGGAAGTCTCGGTGCCGACCAGCAGGTCCGGGAACAGCGCCGGCGGCGTCGCCCGCTTCAGCAATTCGGACAGCACGCCCGGCGCAATCTTGCAGCCGCAGCCGCCCCCGTGCGACAGGCTCGTGAGGCGCGGAACGGCGGGCGGGGTGAGGGTGGCATCGGTCATCGTCGGCATCCGGTGAATAACAACGTTCTATTATCGACAATTCCGCGCGAGCGCGCCCGATACCCACATAATCGACGGCGTTTGCCCGCGCCCACCCGTCTCTTCGTTCATGGATCACCTCTTCATCGGCCTCGTGCTGTGCTCGGCGCTGCTGCACGCGATCTGGAATGCGTTCCTCCATGTCAGCGAGGACCGGCTCGTGCAGCTCGGCACGATGTCGCTGCCGTATCTCGCGTTCGGCACGGCCGGCGCCGCGCTGCTGCCCGCGCCGGCGCCCGCCGCGTGGCCGTACATCGCCGCATCGGCCGCGCTCGAGGTCGCCTATTGCTGCACGCTCGCGCGTGCGTACCGCAGCGGCGAGTTCGGGCAGATCTATCCGATCGCGCGCGGGATCTCGCCGCTGCTCGTGTCGGTGCTCGCGCTGGCCGTGCTGCACGAGCAGCCGACGCCGTTCGGCTTCGCGGGCATCGCGCTGGTGTCGTTCGGGATCATGTCGCTCGCGCTGCGGCGCGGCTTCCGCTTCTCCGGGGAAGGCGTGCCGTATGCGCTGCTCACCGGCGTGTTCATCGCCGCGTATTCGATCTGCGACGGGATCGGCTCGCGCGTGTCCGGCAGCGCGCTCGGCTACATCGCGTGGGTGTACCTGCTGTGGAGCGTGCCGCAGCTCGTGCTGGTCTGCGCGGTGCGCGGCGGCCCGCGTGCCGTGCTCGGTTCGCGCACGGCGCTCACGCAGGGCGCGATCGCCGGCACGATCTCGCTCGCCGCGTACGGAATCGTGATCCTCGCGTACCGGCACCTGCCGGTCGCGACCGTGTCGGCGCTGCGCGAAACGAGTTCGATCTTCGCGGTCGCGATCGGCTGGTTCGTGATGCGCGAGCGGCCCGGCGCGCAGCGGCTCGTCGCGTGCGCGCTGGTGGTGGCGGGTGCGGCGTTGATCCGGCTGTAACGCGCGCGAACGATTCGTCCGCACGGTGAAGACGCTCATTCGCTGCGTTGCCGGCGGACGGTCGCGCATCGCGCGCATGCCGCCGTCCCGGTCCCGTCAAACCGTCGCGACGACCCCGCCGAACGCGCGCTCGTCGATCGCCTCGGCCAGCGTCGCGAATGCCGTCGGAATCTCGTCCTCCGGCACGCACGCATAGCCGAGCAGCAAACCCGACGCCGCGCGCTCGCGCTCCGCGTAATAGCCGGACAACGGCCGCACGACGATGTTGCGTTCGAGCGCGGCCTGCGCGACCGCGCGATCGTCGACACCGTCCGGCAGCCGCGTGACGAGATGCAGCCCCGCATCGCTGCCGAGCGCGTGCAGCGTGTCGCCGTAGCGGCGCGCGACCGCATCGAGCAGCACCTCGCGGCGTTGCCCGTACAGCGTGCGCATCTTGCGGATATGCGACACGAAGTGCCCTTCCGCGATGAACTCGGCGAGCACCGCCTGCTGCAGCAGCTGACCTTCGCGATACAGCTCGGCACTGGCGGTCGCGAAGCTCTCGGCGAGCGGCTCCGGCGCGACCAGATAGCCGACCCGCAGCCCCGGGAACAGCGTCTTGCCGAAGCTGCCGACATAGATCACCTGCCCCGACGAATCGAGCCCCTGCAATGATGCGAGCGGCCGGCTGCCGTAGCGGAACTCGCTGTCGTAGTCGTCCTCGATGATCCAGCAGCCGTGCTGGCGCGCGTATTCGAGCAGCATCCGGCGCCGCGCGAGGCTCATCACCATCCCGAGCGGATACTGGTGCGACGGGGTGACGAGCATCAGCTTCGGCGGCTCGGCGAGATCGGCGGCCGACGGCGCGATCCCCTCGTCGTCGACCGGAATCGGCCGCGTGGTGAGCCCCGACACGTTCAGCACGCTGCGCACGCCCCAGTAGCACGGATCCTCGGTCCAGATCGCGTCGCCCGGATCGGTCAGCAGCCGCACCGCGAGGTCGATCGACTGGTGGATCCCGGTCGTGATCACGATTTGCTCGGGCGTGCAGCGCACCGAGCGCGACGTGCGCAGGTAGTCGGCCAGCGCCTCGCGCAGCAGCGCGAGCCCGCCGCCCGGCGCGTAGGTCAGCAGGTCCGGGCGCAGGCGCCGCCAGTACTTGTTGTGCAGCCGCGTCCACACGCGCGCCGGAAATCGCGATACATCGGGCACGCCCGGCATGAACGCGCCGCCCTGGCGCTTCGACACGCCCGCCCCTTCGACGAGCCGCGCGCCGCGCGCGGACAGCCGCCGGGCCGACGCCGCCACCACCGCCGGACCGGCGGCCGGATCGGTCGGCGCGCCGACGATCTCGTCCGGCGCGCTGTCGGCGACGAACGTGCCGCGGCCCGTGGCCGAGTTCACATAGCCTTCGAGCGCAAGCTGTTCGTAAACCTGCGTGACCGTGTTGCGGGCGATCCCGAGCTCGGCCGCGAGCAGCCGCGACGACGGCACGCGCGTGCCGGCCGGCAGTTCGCGCGACAGGATCGCCTGCTGCAGCAGCCGATGCAGCTGCCGGTAGATCGGCTGTGCGCCGCCGCGCACGAGGCGCTGCGCCAGCCAGTCCGACAACACGCTTGCGCGCATGATTGGCTCCTGAATATTTATTGAAATGGCTCTGATTGCCAGAGCCAAATGTGATTATAGTCGCCTCCATGGGCTGCCAATGCGGCCGATTTTTATCCCACCGGACAGAACATCAAGGAGATGACCGTGAAGAATGCCGACCTGCAGGCCCGCAAGAACGCCGCCACCCCGCGCGGCGTCGGCGTGATGTGCGATTTCTACGCCGCCCGCGCCGAGAACGCGGAGCTGTGGGATGTCGAAGGCCGCCGCTTCATCGATTTCGCCGCCGGCATCGCGGTGCTGAACACGGGCCACCGCCACCCGAAGATCGTCAAGGCGATCGCGGACCAGCTGAACAGCTTCACGCACACCGCTTACCAGATCGTTCCGTACGCGTCGTACGTCGAGCTGGCGGAAAAGATCAACGAACGCGCGCCGGGCGACTTCCCGAAGAAGACCGCGTTCTTCACGACCGGCGCCGAAGCCGTCGAAAACGCGATCAAGATCGCGCGCGCCGCGACCGGCCGTCCGGGCGTCATCGCGTTCTCGGGCGGCTTCCACGGCCGCACGATGATGGGCATGGCGCTGACCGGCAAGGTCGCCCCGTACAAGCTGAACTTCGGCCCGTTCCCGGGCGACGTGTTCCACGCGCCGTACCCGAATGCGCTGCACGGCGTGACGACGGCCGACTCGATCAAGGCGATCGAGATGCTGTTCAAGGCCGACATCGATCCGAAGCGCGTCGCCGCGATCATCTTCGAACCGGTCCAGGGCGAAGGCGGCTTCAACCCGGCGCCGGCCGAATTCGTGCGCGCGCTGCGCAAGATCTGTAACGAGCACGGCATCCTGCTGATCGCCGACGAAGTGCAGACGGGCTTCGCGCGGACCGGCAAGCTGTTCGCGATGCAGCACTACGACGTGCTGGCCGACCTGATCACGATGGCGAAGAGCCTCGCGGGCGGCATGCCGCTGTCGGGTGTCGTCGGCCGTGCGGACGTGATGGACGCGGCAGCGCCCGGCGGCCTCGGCGGCACCTATGCGGGCAACCCGCTGGCCGTCGCGTCGGCGCACGCGGTGCTCGAGATCATCGACGAAGAGAAGCTGTGCGAACGCGCGACGCAACTGGGCGACGTGCTGAAGGCGAAGCTGAATGCGCTGCAGGCCGACGTGCCGCAGATCGCCGACGTGCGCGGCCCGGGCGCGATGATCGCGGTCGAGTTCCTGAAGCCGGGCTCGGGCGAGCCGGATGCCGACTTCACGAAGCGCGTGCAGGCGCGTGCGCTCGAGCGCGGGCTGCTGCTGCTCGTGTGCGGCGTGTACTCGAACGTCGTGCGCTTCCTGTTCCCGCTGACGATCACCCAGGCCGTGTTCGACGAAGCGCTCGTGATCCTCGAGGAAGTGCTGAAGGAAACGGTCGGCGTGCCGGCCTGAGTTTCCGCCCGCTTCAACTGAATGCGCCGCCGCCGTCTTCACGACGGCGGCGGCCGTTTCATCCGTCCTTTTCAACGCAGGTGATTCATATGAGCACGGTTCAGGAAACCCTGGCACTGAAAGATCCGTCGCTGTTCCGCCAGCAGGCGTACGTCGACGGCGAATGGCAAGGCGCGGCGAACGGCGAGTCGTTCGAGGTCCGCAACCCCGCAACCGGCGGGCTGCTCGGCACCGTGCCGGCGATGGGCACGGCCGAGACGCGTCACGCGATCGAAGCCGCGAATGCCGCATGGCCGGCGTGGCGCAAGAAGACCGCGAAGGAACGCGCGGCGATCCTGCGCAAGTGGCACGACCTGATGATGGAAAACGCCGACGACCTCGCGCTGATCCTGACCACCGAGCAGGGCAAGTCGCTGGCCGAAGCGAAAGGCGAGATCGGCTACGCGGCATCGTTCCTCGAGTGGTTCGCCGAGGAAGGCAAGCGCGTGTATGGCGACACGATCCCGACGCCGGCGAGCGACAAGCGCATCGTCGTGACGAAGGAAGCGATCGGCGTGTGCGCGGCGATCACACCGTGGAACTTCCCGGCGGCGATGATCACCCGCAAGGTCGGCCCGGCACTCGCCGCAGGCTGCCCGATCGTCGTGAAGCCGGCTGAGGCAACGCCGTTCTCGGCGCTCGCGATGGCGGTGCTGGCCGAGCGTGCGGGTGTGCCGGCCGGCGTGTTCAGCGTCGTCACGGGCGACCCGAAGGCGATCGGCGGCGAACTGACGTCGAACCCGATCGTGCGCAAGCTGTCGTTCACCGGCTCGACGCCGGTCGGCCGCCTGCTGATGTCGCAATGCGCGGCGACGGTCAAGAAGGTATCGCTGGAGCTCGGCGGCAACGCGCCGTTCATCGTGTTCGACGATGCCGATCTCGATGCGGCCGTGCAGGGCGCGATCGCGTCGAAGTATCGCAACAGCGGCCAGACGTGCGTGTGCACGAACCGCTTCTACGTGCATGAAGCCGTGTACGACTCGTTCGCGCAGAAGCTCGCGGCGGCAGTCGGCCAGCTGAAGGTCGGCCGCGGCACGGAGCCGGGCGTCACGCAGGGTCCGCTGATCAACGAAGCGGCCGTGCTGAAGGTCGAGGCGCACATCGAGGACGCGCTCGCGAAGGGTGCGACCGTCGTGACGGGCGGCAAGCGCCATGCGCTCGGCCACGGCTTCTTCGAGCCGACCGTGCTGACGGGCGTCACGCCGGCGATGAAGGTCGCGAAGGAAGAGACGTTCGGGCCGCTCGCGCCGCTGTTCAAGTTCAGCAGCGACGACGAGGTGATCGGCCTCGCGAACGATACCGAGTTCGGTCTCGCCGCGTACTTCTACAGCCGCGACATCGGCCGCGTGTGGAAGGTTGCCGAAGCGCTCGAATACGGGATGGTCGGCATCAACACGGGCCTGATCTCGAACGAGGTCGCACCGTTCGGCGGCGTCAAGCAGTCGGGCCTCGGCCGCGAAGGCTCGCACTACGGCATCGACGACTACGTCGTGATCAAGTACCTCTGCCTCGCCGTCTGACGGTTCAGGGCCTGTCGCGTCAGCGCCAGGCCCTGACCGCCCGGCCGGAACCGGGCGGTCACGACGCGGGCCGGCGCCCCTCGCCACCGCGCCCGGGTCATCTTGCGCTACCTCGGTCCGCTCGATGTCCGCATGCTGCGCGCACGCGACTGCGGCCGCAAAGCCGGCCTCCGCCGAACGGCATGCCCTACCCGATTTCGTTCAAGTCTCATTTCTCGTTCGCCAGCAAACCGCTAGATTGAGCGTTCCGCCTCGATCCCGTTTGCTCGCCCATGAACACTTCACCCAACTGCGCGGTTCGCGCACGGCCCGTGCGCAGCGTCGCTCGGTCACGTCGTCGCACTCGTCACGGGCTCCACCGAGGCCCGAGGTGCATCATCGCCCCGGCGAACCGCGGAGCGCTCTCATGATCGTGAGTACCGCCAATCGCCGCATGCTCCCGCCGCCGCGAAGCGCCGGTGGCACGAGCAACCACCAGCCGTTCAACGTCATCTACGACGGGCCGGCGCTCGCCGAGCACCGGATGGACGTACGCGACCTCGCGCCCGCGCTGATCGCGATCGCCGACCTCTTCACGTCCGCCAACAAGGAGCTCAATGGCGAAAACACCGAGGTTCGGCTTGAGGTCCGCGGCAGCTTCAAGGCCGGTTCGTTCCACTCCGAGCTGATCTTCGTCCAGTCGCTCGCGAGCCAGATCCGCGACCTGTTCGCGGGTCCGAGTGCCAATGCGTTCAGCAACGCGCTGGCGATCCTCGCCGCACTCGGCATCGTCGGAGGCGGCGGCCTGATCGGCCTCATTCGCACGCTGCGCGGGCGCAAGCCGCAGCGCACCGAGCCCGAGGGAACGCATACCCGGGTCTGGATATCAGAACTGGAATCCTTCATTGTCGAGGAGGCCATCTATCGGCTCTACCAGAACCGGGCGGTCCGCGTCAGCCTGCAGAAAGTGCTGTCCCCGCTCGAACGCGAAGGCATCTCGAGCTTCGGCATCGTTCGCGGTGGCGCCGTCGAACTCTCGATCGAGAACGATGAACTCGATGCGTTCTCGATGAGTGACGATCCCGGGGAAGTGGTCACGGATACGATCGCACACAAGGTGCTGCTGCTCGAGTCCGTCGTGTTCAAGGACGGCAACAAGTGGCGCGTGCACGACGGCTCGTTCGCGTTCTTCGCCGCGCTGGACGACGAACAGTTCCTCGCGAAGGTCGATGCCGGCGAGCGCTTCGGAAAAGGCGACGTGCTGGTCGTCGATCTGCGTCAAACGCAAATCATCACCGACGAAGGGCTCCGCAACGAATACCGGATCGTCAAGGTTCGCGAGCACCGTGCGCCGCTGCAACCGGCGCTGATCTGATCTTCGCCCGCATGGAGGTGACGCGCGGGCGAGCGCCCCTCTCCGCCGCGCCCGCGCCATCACCTTCCCCGCCCCTCAACGAAACACGTTCACCGCATCCACGAGCCGCGTCGCCTGCTGCTTGAGGCTTTCCGAGGCTGCCGCGCTCTGCTCGACCAAGGCCGCGTTCTGTTGCGTGATGTTGTCCAGATGCACGACCGCCTGGTCGACCTGCGCCACGCCGGTGCTCTGTTCGGCCGTGGACGAGCTGATCTCCGCGATCAGGTCCGATACGCGCTTCACCTGCGTGACGATGTCCTCCATCGTCTTGCCGGCACCATCGACGATCCGTGCGCCCGATTCGACCCGGTCCACGCTCGCGCCGATCAGCGTCTTGATCTCCTTCGCCGCGTTCGCGCTGCGCTGCGCGAGCGCCCGCACCTCGCCGGCGACCACCGCGAAGCCGCGCCCCTGATCGCCCGCACGCGCCGCTTCCACGGCCGCGTTCAGCGCGAGGATGTTGGTCTGGAATGCGATGCCGTCGATCACGCCGATGATGTCGGAAATCTTCCGCGAACTCGCCGTGATGTCGTTCATCGTCGTGACGACCTCGCTCACCGCCTGCCCGCCGCGCTCGGCCGCCTCGCTCGCCGACACCGACAACTGGTTCGCCTGCAGCGCCGTCTCCGCATTGCTCGACACGGTGGCCGTCATCTCGGCCATCGATGCGGCCGTCTGCTGCACGCTGGTCGAAGCCTGTTCGGTGCGCGCGCTCAGGTCGTTGTTGCCCTGCGCGATCTCGTTGCTCGCGCGCTGCACGTTGTGCACCTGCTCGCTGACGTCGTCGACCAGCCAGCGGAACATCAGCCCGAGCTGGTTGATCGTGCGCAGCGTCATGCCGATCTCGTCGACCCGGTTCATC